>NZ_JBZCPP010000011.1:0-124074 GCF_058267515.1 Pradoshia sp. Z6_59 | reverse complement strand
TTCCTTCATTTCTTTTTCCATATTTGCAATTACTTTTTGACGCTCTTTCTTGGAAAGCTTCTCGTATTTATTTGCTGCTTTTTCTTCTTCATTATCTTCCGTTATATGAGTGGCTCGAATAATATCACGGATATCCTTCTGGATCGTCTTAGGAACGATTCCGTGTTTCCTGTTATATTCTTCCTGGATCGCACGGCGCCGTTTAGTCTCAGAAATCGCTATTTCCATTGAATTCGTTATTTTATCTGCATACATAATAACGTGACCGTTCGAATTACGGGCAGCACGGCCGACCGTTTGAATAAGAGACCGTTCTGAACGAAGGAATCCTTCTTTATCCGCATCAAGAATGGCTACGAGTGAGACCTCCGGAATATCAATTCCTTCACGCAGTAAATTTATTCCAATCAACACATCATATTTTCCAAGACGCAGATCTCTGATAATTTCGATTCGTTCAAGTGTTTTAATCTCAGAGTGCAAATACTGAACCTTGATGCCCAGTTCTTTTAGATAATCCGTTAAATCCTCAGACATTTTCTTAGTCAGTGTAGTGATCAGGACACGCTCATCCCTTGAGATTCTCTCGTTGATTTCCCCTAACAAGTCATCAATTTGACCTTCAATCGGACGAACATCAATAGTTGGGTCCAGCAGTCCCGTTGGACGGATAATCTGTTCAACCATTTCCGGTGAATGCTCCTGTTCATAAGGCCCCGGTGTAGCAGACACATAAACAATCTGGTTGACATGTTCTTCAAACTCCTGAAATTGCAAAGGCCTATTATCCATTGCAGACGGCAAACGGAAACCATGATTGACAAGTACCTCTTTCCGGGCGCGGTCTCCATTATACATACCGCGAACCTGCGGGACTGTAACATGGGATTCATCTATCACCATTAAAAAGTCTTTAGGGAAATAATCGATAAGGGTATAGGGGGTAGAGCCCGGCGGCCTTAAGGTCAGGTGTCGGGAATAGTTCTCGATCCCTGAACAAAAGCCCATTTCTCTCATCATTTCAAGATCGTAACGGGTTCTTTGCTCCAAACGCTGTGCTTCGAGAAGCTTTCCTTCACCTCTTAAAAAGGTGAGCTGCTCTTCCAATTCCTTCTCTATATTTTGAATGGCAATCCTCATCTTTTCTTCTCTTGTAACGAAGTGGGATGCAGGGAAGATAGCTACATGATCTCTTTCGCCGATAATTTCCCCAGTCAGCGCATCCACCTCTCTGATCCGTTCCACTTCATCGCCGAAAAATTCAACACGTACACAGTGTTCATCCTTTGAGACTGGAAAAATCTCAACTACATCTCCTCGAACTCGAAATGCTCCGCGTTGAAAGTTAATATCATTTCGTTCATATTGAATGTCGACCAATTTACGTAATAGCTGGTTCCGCTCCATTTCCATGCCAACTCGAATGGATAAAACCATTTCCCTGTATTCTTCTGGAGAACCCAAGCCATAAATACAGGATACACTGGCAATAATAATGACATCCTTCCGCTCAAATAATGCAGATGTCGCAGAGTGGCGCAGTTTATCTATCTCATCATTAATACTGGCGTCCTTCTCTATAAAGGTATCAGTCTGAGGTACATATGCTTCAGGCTGATAGTAGTCATAGTAACTGACAAAATACTCGACTGCATTATTCGGGAAGAACTCTTTAAATTCACTGTACAGCTGTCCAGCAAGCGTTTTATTATGAGCAATGATAAGGGTGGGCTTATTAATCTCTTTTATCACGTTTGAAATCGTGAATGTTTTTCCGGTTCCAGTAGCGCCAAGAAGCGTTTGATGCTTAACGCCATTATTAATTCCATTCACTAGCTCTTTAATTGCAGTTGGCTGGTCTCCTTGAGGAGTATACTTGGAAACCAATTCAAATTGTTTACTCACACAAAAGCCCCTTTCATCATTTTCATCTCAAATCTCGTTTTATTTGATAACAATATTTTACCACAATCATCTATAAACAAACCAATAAAAAGCGAACAAACATTCCCTTTTTTTAACTTTAATAATATCATTTATGCCCATCCTGCCAAAAAATAAAAGAGTCTTCCTCAATAATATGGAAGACTCAGTCTGTTGTTTATGCACTTTTAGGTGTTCTTTTGATCATCCGCTGAGAATACCAATACCCGGCCGTTAATGAAAATGCGTCAATTATAATCAGAGGCCAGGATGATGTATAGCCTTTATACGCTGATGCGGCGATTAGGGCAACTGTTAAACATAAACCGACTATGCAGCTATATGTCACTCTTGAAAAGAGCACAACTAATAAACCTGGAGCTAAAAGAGCTATTAAAATCTTCATCTGAGGTCTCACCTGCTTCCTCTGGAATCACGCAGCTATTTTCCAGCAATTCTATTCAGCTACAAATATATTACATTTCATGTGATTAATCCAGCAGGATACTAAGTTAATCGCTGACTGGCCCTCCATTTGACACCCCTCTGACTTCAAATGTGTCCATAGGCCTTTAGGATTATGTATGAAATTTTATCCAAATTTAGGTTTCGTTAACCAAATCTAAAGGAATTTATAAAGAAGCAAGTATTCATTAATATAGGAGGGAAAATATGAAACTTAAAAAATGGTTATCCATCTCTTCTGCTGCTTTCTTAGGGATTGCCTTAACAGCATGTTCGGATGCCGAAGAAACCTCTAATGATGAGAACGATTCAAAAGAAGAAACAGTTGAAATTACATATGCCAGAGGAGTCGATACGACAGGCAGTACAGAAAAACTGATAGAAGCATTCGAGAAAAAACATCCGAATATTAAGGTAAACTATCAGGAAATGCCGAATAGTTCTACTCAACAGCACGATCAATATGTAACCGCATTCAGTAGTAAAAGTGCTGAAATCGATGTATTTGATGCAGATGTTGTTTGGCCGGCAGAGTTCGCCCAAGCTAACTACGCGATGGAATTAGACCGCTTCATCGATCAGGATAAAATAAATCTCGAAGACTACTTCCCCGGTCCAGTTGAAGCCGGGAAATTTGAAGGCAAGCAATGGGCTCTGCCAAAATACTCAGATGCCGGTATTCTTTATTATCGAACAGATTTGGTTAGCGAACCCCCAAAAACATGGGATGAGTTGATAGAAATGGCTAAAGAAGGAAACGGGAAAGAAGGCACAAGCTCAGGCTTTGTCTTCCAAGCAAAGCAATATGAAGGTATTGTTGTGAACGCCATGGAATTCATTGCCTCCTACGGCGGCAAAATCATCGATGAAAACAATGAAGTCGTCATTAACAGTCCAGAAGCCAAAAAAGGACTTAGTAAAATGGTTGAAATTGCAAACGCAGATTTCATGCCAAATAACATTTTAACTTTTACCGAAACGGAAACTGAATCTGCCTTTAAGGAAGGCCAAACTGTATTCGCACGCAACTGGCCCTATATGGAAAAAACAGCTGCTGATAAAAGTACCTCAAAGGTAGCTGGCAACTTTGCCTTTACCTCCTTACCTGCTGGTGATTCAGGCTCAGCTTCGACACTCGGAGGCTATATGGCCATGATTAACCGCTATACTGATCATCCAAAAGAATCATGGGAATTTGTGAAATTCATGACTGGGGAAGAAGGACAAAAAATCTCTGCGACCGAAGGCGGACGTGCTCCAACCATAAAAGCTTTATATGAGGATAAGGAAGTACAGGATGCGGCTCCTGTTTTCAAAGAACAGTCTTTTGTTGAAACACTAGAAAACGCTGTACCTAGGCCGGTTACTCCAAATTACCAGGAAATATCGGATATTTTGCAAATCGAAATTTCTAAAGCATTAACAAAGGATATTACAGTTGATGAAGCCATTGAAAATATGGAATCGAAAATGAAGGCTGCATTGAAGGAATAGATAACTTAGCCTAATAGGAACGGCAATGGGAGGGAGATGGGCACAAAAGCTTGTCTCCTATTTTTTAGCTTTTGAAGTCCATCCTGAAAGGAGTAATGATATGAAAAAGAAATTTTCGCTATCCGAACGACAATTAGGATATGCCATGATTATCCCTTCTCTTATACTAATTGGAATTGTTGTTCTCTATCCAATTGCCATGTCTTTTTGGAACAGTATGTTTGATTATCGATTGAATACTCCAGAGAAATCCATACGAATGCTATCTTCTCAAGTTGACCTTGAACGGT
Source organism: Pradoshia sp. Z6_59 (assembly GCF_058267515.1). Classification (NCBI taxonomy): domain Bacteria; kingdom Bacillati; phylum Bacillota; class Bacilli; order Caryophanales; family Bacillaceae; genus Pradoshia; species Pradoshia sp. Z6_59. Next base: position 119,902 of record NZ_JBZCPP010000011.1, on the reverse strand, counting down.
ATGCCACTGATTATTATTACCTACAAAAAAATCTAGAAGAATTGAATAGCGATAAATCCAGCCAATGGGCAGAACTCATTGAAAAAAATCATCAAAAACTTTTAAATGAATCCGATATCGAAAAGCAATATGAATATGTAGAGAAAAAGGTTGCCAACTTTGAACCTATTAAGGAGAAAGATGAAAAATATGCCTCCATTAATGAGGATACAGCAGAAGCCTATAAAGCTGATTTAAAATCCATCAGTGGTGAATTGAAAGCGATCGAGGGAGAGCAGTCAGAACTTGCAAAGGATACAGCTGCTTTATCTGCTTCTGTCTCTGATTCTATTTTGAAGGAAAACTTTGTTGGGTTAGGTAACTACAGTAAATACCTATCTGATGCACGCATGTGGAAATCGTTATCCAATACGATGATTTTCACAGTTATTACAGTCTTTTTTGAATTGGTGATTGGATTAGCCATTGCCTTATTAATTAATCGAGCGTTCTTTGGCAGAGGTGCGGTCAGAGCAGTTGTATTAATTCCCTGGGCGATCCCTACCGCTGTATCAGCGATGATGTGGATGTTCCTCTATGATGGGCAATCAGGCATTATCGCCCACTTGTTCGAAGAGCTTCATATTATTTCAAACGCCGGGGATTTATTAAGCACAGGTGCCGGAGCGATGGCGTCTGTTATTCTAACGGATATATGGAAAACAACACCCTATATGGCTTTGTTATTGTTAGCGGGCTTGCAGACCATCCCCAAGGATGTTTATGAAGCTGCTTCAGTCGATGGAGCAAGCAAGTGGTACCAATTCCGCAGAATAACACTACCTTTATTAAAATCCAGCATTCTTGTTGCCCTGCTCTTCCGTACACTTGATGCGTTCAGAGTATTTGACCTCATTTTCGTCTTAACAGGCGGCGGACCTGCAAATTCAACAGAAGTGATTACCATATATGCATATAAAACCTTATTCGCTCAACAAAATTTCGGCGAAGGCTCCGTCCTCTCGATGATTGTGTTTGTTTCAGTGGCGATTATCAGCCTGATTTACATTAAATTCATAGGTTCTGACCTATTTGGAGACCGCATAAACGGAAAGGGGGAAAATTAAATGAAGAAGCCTGTAAAAACCATACTTTTCTATGTGTCGATTGCTCTTTTTATCTTTGTTATCATGTTCCCATTTCTCTGGGTCTTTCTTACATCCTTAAAAGAACCGGGTGAAATTTTTGCCTCGTATAAATGGTGGTCCAAGAATCCATCTCTAGATTCATATAAATCTGCTTTAACTTCAAGGCCCCTGCTCGGTTACATGAAAAATAGTTTAATCGTTTCTACCGTTACGACCGTAATCGCCATCACGTTTGCATCATTTGCAGCTTATGCGTTAACACGTTTACCGATTAAAGGAAAGGGTATTATATTTGCTGTAATACTCGCATCATCTATGTTTCCGCATATCGCTATTATTTCACCAATCTATAACTTTGTAACCGACTTCAATTTACGTAATACGTATACAGGGTTGGTGATTCCCTATATTACATTCAGCTTACCTTTGGCTATTTGGCTATTATCCACGTTCTTTCAGAAAATACCAAAGGATCTTGAGGAATCAGCGAAGATGGATGGTGCTACACCATTTCAAACCTTTAGAAGAATCATTTTCCCATTGGCTGCACCCGGCGTATTTACGACGGCCATCCTTGTATTTATCGCAGCTTGGAATGAATATTTATTTGCTTTAACCATTAATTCAAAAGAAGCAGCACGAACTGTACCAGTAGGTATATCCCTTTACCAAAGTGATTACACCATTCCTTGGGGTGATATAACGGCAGCAACTGTCATCGTCACCATTCCAATTGTTATATTGGTGTTGATTTTCCAAAGAAAAATAGTATCCGGTTTGACATCAGGATCAGTGAAGGGATAAAACAAATGTACTGTTTCAACGTTGAGGGGGATTTTGTTGGAAAAAAAACCGTATATTACAGAAGCAATCATTGGTAATTCAAGCATGCTGGTATCTTTAACAAAAGATGGGCAGGCGCAAAGAATCACATGGCCAAATATCGATTTTCCCCAGCATCTAAATCTATTTTATACAGGTATTCGCGGCATTGAAGGTTCGGTAAAGACCTTCTTCCTTCATGAGAATGTATGGAATCACAAACAAGCCTATATGAACCGCACGAATATTTTAGAAACGATTTCCACACTCGGCGGTTCTGGCTTGTCTATTAGACAGCTCGATTTTGTGTTACCCAAAAAAGATGTCTTTGTTCGGCACTTTACCTTTAAAAATCTATCAGATCGTCCGCAAAATATAAGTTTCGTAGTTTACAGTGATTTTATGATTGATGAAAAAAGGCGCTACCAAACTGTTAGGTTTGAGGAAGATATCGATAGCTTTACCCATTATCATAGGGAGTATGGATTTGCAGTTGGCTCCACTCATAACGTTAAGAAATTTCAATGCGGAGCTACATTTAAGGAGCTAAATGACGGTATTCTTAGGGGGAAAAGAATTGCCAATAAATCATCATGTGGAATTGAATATGATCCGCTTTCTCTCGATCCCAACGAGGAAAAATCCATTACGCTTTATATTGCAGCAGGCAACGGCTCTCAAGGAGCGATTGACATCTTAAAGGATGTAAAAGAGATTCCCTTTGACGAGCATTTCAAGGAGACCTTGCACTATTGGTATGAATATTTGGATCAAGCGAAGCCAGTTGAAATTATAGATGAACGAACAAAGAAAATTTATGAGCGTTCTTTACTTATGTTCCATTTAATGAACAATAAAAATGGCGGTTTCATTGCTGCTCCTGAGGTAGATGAGGAATATGCCTTTTCAGGTGGATATTCCTATTGTTGGGGCCGTGATGCAGCCTATACCGCAACTGCATACGCTCGTGCAGGCTATCACAGACAGGTTAAAGAGTTTTACCGATTTGCCAGAACTCTTCAGGATGAGGAAGGAAAATGGGATCAGCGCCACTATTTAGACGGTCATTTAGCTCCTGCCTGGGGGTTGCAAATTGATGAAACGGGCTCCATTCTGTGGGGACTCCATCAATTCTATGAAATTACCGGTGACGAGGATTTTGTAGTTGAAATGTGGGCAGTCATGGAAAAAGGGGCGGACTTCCTTACGAAGTTTATCGACCCCATCACCCATCTTCCTCTTCCTAGCATGGATATATGGGAAAAAAGAGAAGCTGAACACTTTTATTCAGCCGCCGCAGTATATGGAGGCCTGTTAGGTTCTGCTGAATGGGCTGAAAAATTAGGTCATCCCGAAAAAGCTATTCTTTATAGAAATACTGCAGCAGCTATGAAAAGGACCATCATGCAGATTGGCTACAATGAGACAAATGAAGCTTTTTTCCGTGCATTTCATTTAAGACTGGATGAACCAGCCTACTTAAATAAGAAAGCTCAAGGCAAGGATGTTTCAAAGGAATATGATGCCAAGGGGTATCCAATCTATCGTCAGGTCAGGGATGATGTCATTGATATCTGTTTGCTTGGCCTTCAGGTACCCTTTAATATGATTGATGCCAATGATCCAAAAATGAAACAAACGGCAGCTACCATTGACCGACTGTGCCGCTCCAAGATTATTGGCGGTATTGAACGCTTCCCGGGGGATATCTATATTAGTGGTGACCCATGGATTATATCGACGCTCTGGCTCGCGATTTATTATATTCGTATTAATAAACAGCTTGAAGCAAAGAAATTATTTAAATGGGTTGTCGATCATGCCACTGATTTAGATCTGTTAGCAGAGCAAATTGACAAAATTACAGGTAGACCTGCCTGGGTATTACCGCTTACTTGGTCACACGCCATGTTCATTTTGACTGTTTTAGAAATGAAAGAGAATGGAATGGAGCTATAAACACCTGTGGATAAGCCAAGTTGTCCACAAACTTATACACGGTAATCACAGTTTTTTCTTAATATTTAATAAATAAAGCAAATTTCCCCCTGTGGATAAACTATTCAAAAAGGATCTTCAGGTCTATATCGGCCAGAAGATCCTTTCACTTTATATGAGTAGATTCTCTATATTTTTGAACAGCTTTAGCCACATCTCCGTCCGTTTAGTTATTTTTAGATGAGGCAATGATTTCATTAATATCCTGAGTATAGTAACTTAATCTGTGGATAATCTCCAATGTTTGTTTGATTCATTCTCCATATCTTTTTCATCGATTCATAAATAATCATTTCCATTTCCGGCTATTTCAGAGGCAGCTTCCGAACTCTTCGTAACACTTGTGACAAGATCGATAATCAACTGCATACCTTTCGAAACATTCATAACCCCTTTGTTTCATTTGAAGGATGATAGATTAAATCGTTATCTTCGGGATTAATTGAGACCCCTCTAAATCTGCCATTTAGGAAAAAAGCTAATGAACATAGCGATCATTATGATTTATACTTAGGTAGTATTGTAAAATAAAATATTTAAATAATTTTTTTCGACTAAAAAATACTCCAAATAAACCGAAAATAAAATGGAACCATTTGCTGAAAATAAATCAGGTATATATTTCATGATAGATATTCAATAAAGAGGGGGCATAACATATAGTATAGAATTTAATACGATTAAATAGTAAACAGAAAAAACAGGCTTATAAACATACTAGAAAACCCTGAGACTGGAGGAGTTTACAATGACTGATCATCATAAACATCACCATGGGCATCATCATAGTCACGGAGGCGAAGGCCATCACCACCATCATCATCATAATGCAAATAAAAAAGCTCTGGCAATTAGCTTTAGTTTAATATTCGCCTTCATGATTGTGGAAGTAATTGGAGGAATTTGGACCAACAGTCTTGCTCTCCTTTCCGATGCTGGACATATGCTCAGTGACGCTGCTGCTTTGGGATTAAGCTTATTTGCCTTTAAATTTTCAGAAAGAGCTGCTGATTACTCCAAAACCTATGGCTATAAGCGTTTCGAAATATTAGCTGCATTTATAAACGGCATGACTTTAATCATTATTTCCTTATTTATCTATTGGGAAGCAATTGAGCGTTTTAGAGTGCCGCCAGAGGTTAGCTCCAATATGCTTTGGATTGCTTTAATTGGATTGATCGTCAATTTAGCAGTTGCCTGGATCTTGATGAGAGGTGATACAGAGGAAAATCTGAATATGCGAGGAGCCTTTCTTCATGTATTAGGGGATTTACTTGGATCAGTGGGTGCAATCATTGCCGGAATCTTAATCATTCTGTACGGCTGGAAGTTGGCAGATCCGATTGCCAGCATGATTGTAGCAACTCTTGTCTTAATTAGTGGATGGCGTGTATTGAAGGACTCTTATCATATCCTAATGGAGGGGACTCCGACCGGCATCCAAATCGAGCAGGTTAGAAAAAGTCTAATGAGTATAGAGGGTGTTCTGGATGTGCATGATTTACATATTTGGACGATCACATCAGGTTTTCCTGCCCTGAGCTGCCATGTTGTCGTGGAGAAAAAAGTGGACCGTGATGAAATTCTTATTCAATTACAGAATTGGTTAAAGAACAATCATCAGATTGAACATTGTACATTTCAAATCGAAGGACAAATCATTCTGGAAAATAATTTACATGATACATGTAATTAATTTATTCTGCAACGAAAATCTAGCATCTGCAAGGTATTTGTCAACCTGTTTTCAAATCATTTAGAAAAAGCAATTGAATGTGAAGGTTCTAACTATTATAATAATTTTATCAGCTAAGGTAATGTTTACATATTTTGTAATCTTTTATCCGGAAAGGGAATCAAATATGATCGGTGATCGTGTTAAAAGAATTAGAAAAGAGAAAAAGATGTCTATGACGGAGCTAGCAGAGAAGGCGGGAGTAGCAAAGTCCTATTTAAGTTCACTCGAAAGAAATATACAGGTAAATCCCTCCATTCAATTCCTTGAAAAATTAGCAGCTGTACTAAATATCCCACTTGATGCTCTCTTACACGATGAACCGGACATGACCAACCTTGATGAGGACTGGGCAGAATTAATAAAAGAAGCAATGAATTCAGGGGTGTCCAAAGATCAGTTTAGAGAGTTTATTGAATTTAATAAATGGCGTATTAAAAAAGATGATGAATAGGAATTTAAAATGAATACTTGTTTTCCCCCAAAACACTTATATAGCTGTAAGTGTTTTTTCTTATTATGGAAGACAAACAAATACCCCGATCTTCAACTGAAACCGAGGCATTTTTTATTTATTCATTCTCATTCCTCTGCTTTTCCTTCTCTCTCTATAAAGTTCCTAATTTCCTCTTTGGTAAATCCCATTTGTCGGGCGATCAATATAAGATTTACCCACTCTTGATCCAATTCAGCTTTAACGGTACACATCAATTATATCTCCCCCCTAAAATACTCCTCTGTATTTCAGGCAGTCCAGCCATCATAGTAATATGAATACCTTAGATCTGTGACTTTGCGTCCTTATTTTTCAATAAGTTTGCCCTTTACTGACAGCTCTCCATAAGTATAATTGCTTACCAACTATTTTATTGCTACTTTTTGTAATTTTCAAACATTTTATTAGGTATATTTTCCTTCATTTTTCTACAAATATAGGTAAAAAGAATGATATATGCAAGTTCTAAGACATACTCATGTCGAAAACAAATGAAATTTGTCCTTTTCCCTCTGATATTTTTCATAATAGATTTGTTTATTTTGTGAATACTCTACGGCCCTTAACACCTGTTGTTTGGTTAAATCATTCCCACAGGAAGGACATAGCCATTCACCCATTTCACAGCTGCTATAAGAAGCTCGATGGCAGATATAGCAATTTTTACGATACATAAAGTCCTCCTTAAACGTTCGTTTTTAAGAACAATGACATTAAAAAAAATTGCATATAATTGATGTAATTAAGTCTCGAATAAGGACTAATGGTCTGAATCCTTAATATTATTTATTAATTATAATATCGTTCTTTTTTAAGAACATTTTACTATCTATTTATTTAACAGTCAAATAATTCCAGGACGAACTCTTATACTATTTATTTTTATAAATGAATCAATCTATATGGCACCCAGATGTCTGATTACGAAAAAATCCTCTCACAACAGAGAGGATTGACAATTATTATTTAGAAAACATATAGGTCTTTGTCTTTGCAGATATATTTAGCACAATACTTAAAGCAAGAAGAGTTCCCAATACAGAACTCCCTCCATAGCTTAGCAATGGCAAAGGGATGCCAGTAATCGGAACAAGTCCCATGACCATACCTATATTCTCAAAGATATGGAAGGTGAGCATAGAAACGATGCCTATGCAGATATACCGTTCATATTGTCCCTTATTTAATGTGGCAATTGCAATTATTTTATAAATCATCATGAAGTAAAGGGCAATGACCATACTGGCAACGATAAAGCCCCCCTCTTCTCCAATTACAGTAAAAATAAAATCCGAGTGAGCTTCCGGAACATACATAACACCATTGTTAAAGCCTCTACCTGAATCCATTCCTGATCCAATGGCAAGTATGGAATTTTTAAGCTGATAGCCTTCACTAAAATTAAATGGATCAACCCAAGCATGAATCCGATTTATTTGATATTCTCCTAAAAAGCTTAGTAATAGCTTTGTATGGTAGAGATAAATGTAAGCCAGCGTACCCACGGCAGATATCCCCATTAAGATCAAGGAGAAAATGATTTTCCAATTCACTCCGGACACAAAAATCATGCCTATTAAAATAGCTGCGATTACCATAGCCGTACCTGCATCAGGCTGCAAAAGAATCAATCCAAGGGGCGGAATTACAGCCAATCCTAATTTCAGCAATAAGATGAAATCAGATTTAAGAGATTTATTTCTCATAAATTTCTCATTATGGGAGACTATGATTTTTGCCAAAAAAAGAATGAGAAATACCTTCATAAACTCTGAAGGCTGCACAGAAAAACCCGGTAGTTGAAACCAGGATTTTGCCCCCTTTGTTTTCTCCGCGATACTTTCAGGAGCGACTAGAAGGAAAGCTAATATACTGACCCCGAAAAGATATAGATAGGTAGACATTCTCTTAATCTGGCTTGAATCAAAATAGTAAACAACCGATGTCAGGATTAGTCCTATACAAAAATAAATGGCCTGCTTTATTGCAAATGGATTTCCATACGGAAGATACTTCTGTGCACTATAAATATAGAAACAGCTGATGCCCATAAAAACAAAAATAATTAACAATAAGTCCAGATCAAAATAACTCTTACGAACCTTGTTTAAATTCATCAAATGACCCCTACTGTTTTTTCCATATTATAACATTCGCTCGGTGTGTATTACAAATATTACAAAAACCAATACTACTATTACAAAAAGAATTTATGATTAAACAAATGAACTTGGCAAAAAAATATGAATACTGATACTTCTCCCTAATCACATAAATTCTCAGGTTATCTTTGAAAATCTTTTAGAAATAGTTATAATGAGTCAAAGAAAGAGACAATAAGTTGGTCGGCAGAAGGATACAAAAAAGAATAGGTAAGAGGGCTGAAATGAATATTTATCAAACCATTTTTTATAAAATAGAAGATATGCTAATTAAATTATTTACAAAAAAAGAAAAATACGCCGAGGTTAAAGCTGAGGTTGAACAAAAGAGAATCGAAAAGAAACATGCTCGCCTTCAAAGGCAACAGGAAAAAGAGAGGCTAAAACGTGAACGAGAAGAACAGGAAAGAAGAGAAATTGAAGCCATCATCTCTAATTTAATGGAAAGTAACGTCCAAACATGTTCCCCTTATGAATATAATGAAATTAAGAGAAATAAAGTATTCTTTAAAACCCTTATCCAACGTGTTTTTGAACCTAATGAGAAGGCTTTGGCCTTCATTTTCTGTGAATATGATAAAAGCAGCAAGAAGGAAATCTTCGGATACTTAATTCCTACCAATAAAAGAATAATCTTTGTTAACAAGAGGTTCAGTGTAGTACAAAGATTCAGGTATCAGACCGTTAGAAACGTCAATTGGTTCAAGGATGGATTATTAGAAAGAGGATTAAAAATCCAATATGGTAAGCGTAGATTGGAATTTGATGAGATGTTTGATCAGGAACAGTTGATAAGAGTAGGAAATATGATTTTGAATAAGTCCAGGAATAGTTAAATAATATCATCACAATAAAACAGTGGTCACAATATAAGCCTGTGACCACTGTTTTATTCATTCTATTAAAATACCATTTAACTCGAAGCTTTTACCTCTTCAGTTCACTATCGACTGTCAAAATACCTAATTCATGATGGTCTCCCTCGTATAAGGCATTTTGAACAAGCCTGATTTGCTCATTCGTATCATAGACTTCCAGCTTACAATGAGCACGATTGATTTGTAAGGCTTCATAAAGTTGCTCAGAGTTGTAAACCTGTTGGCCATTCACACGGGTCAAACGCTCCCCTGCTTTTAACCCCATTCGCTCTGCCGGCGATTCCGGAAGGACACCCAGGATCATTAAGCCTTTTTTTCCTGAAGTGAAGAAAGCATTTGATTGATTTTCATTATTTTTATACACAAACTGTATGACTTCCCTGCCAATGATAGCAATAATGACAGCTGCCAAACTGACGATTGGGTACCACTTTCCAGCCACAGCCAGGGCTAATACCATAATTCCCAGGATCGCTACATGTTTTCCAAGCCTTCCAGCCACATTTCCCATCAAATTGCTTTTCGCTTTAAAGGAGAACCCTATAAAAAATGGCACCAGAATAGGACTCCAATCCGTTCCTCCAAAAGTAAAGACAGGCCAAAAATCGCCGCTAACATTCAACATACCATTAGGAATAAATAATAAAACCGGCACCAGCCAAACTCTTTTTGTTGTTTGCGTTCCAATATAGAGACCGCGTTTTCCTTTTTCAACTGAAGGAGAAACTTGAATAGCTCCCCTTTTCCGAATTAATACACCCTCTGTAATAATCAATAAACCTATTAAAACAGCTATTGAGGGATAAATCGCCTGCTCAAATACAAAATAACTATTATTCAGGATGCCCTCAAATCCAGTTCCATATAAAATATAGATGATAAGAAAGGCCAATCCAACTGTATAGGCCGGGGAAAGAAATCTAATTTGCATGCTTACACTAATCAGTAATGTGAAGATTCCTAAGATTACAATGAAATCAAACGGTACAGCTAAGCCGAGTAGCCCAGTGATGACCGAGAGTATGAGTCCCCATACTAAACTAGGAACAATATATTCCTTCATTTCAATCATAGAATCCTCTACACGGACATGAAACAGTTTTCTTTCCTGTTTGACCCTCATTGAGCCAAGTATATATGTAAGTATAAAACCCACATAGAAAAGCGGGTGTAAAAACAATTCACCTATTCCTTTAGCTATCTCAATTATCCACGTTTCCCACAAATTAATCACCAACCTCGCATACACTTACTTAATATTCTATCAAATCCCCCCCTCCTTTCCTATTAATTCTTTTCAAATTGTCACTATACTACAAAACTCACCAAGAACTTCTCTGATATCCTCCCAGTAGAAGAAACAAAAGAGTCGGTAACGAATTACGATAATATAGCAGTGTAAGCCTGTCGAAAATGATCCTGACCATTACATAGTGAAAGTTGGTTTTATCAGATTTTCTTTATATCGATTGGACAATGAACTTAGTTTATGGAATCAGCCATATAAAAAAGCGAAGACCCATAGCCCTCACTTTTTTATGCTATTCAATTAAAAACCAAGTCACTCCATATTTTCGGGAGGTATCCATAACACCCGAATACTATTGCTGGGCCAACCAACTTAATCCTGTTTGCAGCTGACGGTCATTTTTTTCATCCTTAATCTTATCCACAACTGCCTGCTGGAGCTTAGCTGCAACATCCTGATCAACACTCCCTGTAACCGGCAATTTATGCATCCGCTGAAAGGCTAGAACAGCCTTCTCTGTCTTACCGCTAAAATACCCATCTGTACGCCCTGGTGCATACCCCAATCCCTCTAACATCTGCTGCAGCGTCTTCACCTGTTTATTATTCATATCCTTCCGCAGGTCTTCCGTAACAACAAGGGGCTGTAAAGTATAGTAGCTATCTTGTTGGACAGACATCGTCGGATCAATACCCTTTTTATGAATCCATGTACCATCTGGTGTCAGCCATTTATAGAAAGTTAACTTAATGGTACTTCCATCTCCCATTGAAACCGGCTGCTGGACGGTCCCTTTTCCAAATGTTTTCTCACCAATCAATGGATAACCTTCTGCTTCCTGCATGGCACCGGCAAATATTTCTGAGGCTGAGGCGCTTCCCTTATTAATAAGCACAGCAATCGGGTACTCCTTCTCGCTTTTTAACGTAGAGAAAAATTTATTCTTTTTGCCATTCCTCTCTTGAATTTGAATATAAGGATGTTCATTCGTCACAAACACCTCCAGGATTTCCTGAACACTTGTTAACAGTCCCCCAGGATTTCCCCTTACATCAATCAAAAGTCCATCCACCTTATCCTCTTCCAGACCTTTTAGGTCATCCAGAAAATCCTCTGCAGTTTGTTCACTGAATGAGGTGATTTGGATATACCCAATTTTTTTATCCCTTACTTTTTTGACAGCCGTGTGAATCGTTTCAACCGGAATCTCATCCCGTTCCACTAAAAACGTGATTGGTTGTTCATTGCCGTTTCTTTTAATGTCTATCGTCACTTTAGTTCCAATCTTCCCACGAATCAAGGAAACCACATCATATAGCTCCAATCCCTTAACATCCTTACTATCAATACGGATAATCTCATCACCAGGTTTTATGCCGGATCGTTCAGCCGGGGAATTTTTAAATGGTGACACAATGATAAACTTCCCGTCCATAAAACTAATCTCAGCCCCAATCCCCTGAAACTTGGAATCCAATGTTTGTTGGAACTGAGAGGAGGTCTCTTCATCCATATATACCGAGTATGGATCATTGAGTTCCCCAAGCATCCCTTTAATAGCTCCTTCAGTCAGCTGCCCTTCATCTATACGCTCTACGTAATTAGACGTAATAATATCATATGCCTGTCGTACTTTTTCAAGCTGGGGCCAGGAATCAGCCTGATTCTCTTTTTGACTCTTCGATTCAAGCGTATTCTCCAACGTCTCATACTTCCACCACAAGCCAGCGATTGTAACAACTAATAGAAAGATGGCCACAGAAAATAACCAGTACCATTTATTTTTCATAGATTGCTCCTTTCATAGTTTTTAACAATTAAAAAAGCACTGCACGTATAAATGTGCAATGCTTAGTCCTACTATATACAGTATGAAAGGCTTGTACATAGTATGATTACTTATCTAATTTTTGACTGGCACCCGGAGCAATCGGTCCTGGATCTTTAGCAAATACTGCAGCACTGCCAAAAGCGCAAGTCAGTATGCATAACGTGATGACAAACCCAGCTATTCGCTTCATAAACCTATTCACCTCCCAATCTTGCTTTGTATCTATGTACATTCTCGGAGTTCAATAGTTGAAGATAAAAAAAGTTTGAGTTCGATGTAAAAACATCTCTGGCAACCTGCATTAATTTTTCATTATCAGTTGCGATACTATAAAAAAACAGTTGATAGGATGTTAAATACCCATTCTCTTTTTTCAGATTATCTAATATATGCAAAGCCTCTTCTAATCGTCCTGTTACAAGATAACGATGGGCTTTTTCTGCTTCATCCTTTGGTATTGAGTCTGTATCGACTCCCCAAAAAGAATTCAAAAACTCCATGGTATTTATTAAAAAATTCATCCTTTTGGATTGTATTTCGGCTGGCAGGGAACTCAAAGTCTCCATTGATTTTTTTAACCAGTATTTTGCCACCTGATAATTTTCAAACATAAAGGATTGACCCAATGTATGATAGAAAACGGAATAGATAACAGGAAAATACACTTCCAATTCGCGCCTTTCAATCACTTTCATGCATTTTTCTCTGCAGAGATCAATTTTATTCATATACAGATAGGTGAGAACTTCCATCTCAGCCAAACGGATTGAATATGATTCACGCAGGAAATCATTATCCATTAATTCTACCATTGGTACGATAACACGCCTGACTTTATGAAAAGGCTCATATAGGCCTGTCTCACTGATTCCATATAGATGAATAATTAATGAAAGAATAAGCGTTTCATTATTCGTATTCTTCACCTTAAAAATGGCATCAATTAAATCCGTACCAGTTAAAAGACCATCTCTTCGCTTACTTAGGATGGAATAGATAGAGATCCATGTTCTCATCTCGGGACTGTCGAATTCTCTCTCAGATTGAAGGAGGGATTCTACTTCTTTCGTATCCCCTTGCATCGTAAAGTATTCCATTAATATGTGAGGTTTTATAGCATCTCTGCAATTGATATAATATTCCTTCAGAAAATATTTCTGTTTTTCATAGTTATTAGGAAATAAATCATTCAGTGAAAATATAATACTATGTAAATCAATTTGTGCAGGATCATAGAGTTCTTTTTGTTTACTGATAAAATCTGTAAACTGTTGATCGTCCTTGATCAGAAAATCCTTCAAAATAACACCCTCCATGCCACACCTCACTATTTGTAAATTTTTATACTATAATACAAATTTTAGCAGGAGCTGTCTAAATAGTATACTTAAATTGTCCATCAAAATAGTGGGTAACCCGACATATTTCGGGTTTCTTTGCTAGCATATTCGCATTTATCCCACGAACAAAAAAACGCAGTTCAATATAGAACTGCGTTACGTGCATCTTTGATCTTACATACCAGTCAAATAATTCAATGGATCTACAGCATTCTTTTTAGAAGCAGTCCATTCACCTACGTATAATTCAAAATGTAAATGCTGTCCATATGAACGACCCGTATTCCCCATGATACCAATTTGTTGGCCCTTGCTTACTGTTTGACCCTCAGAAACATTTCTTGATCTCAAATGTGCATAGACTGTTGTATAAACTTGTCCATCTATATAGTGCGACAGGTAAATAACATTTCCATAGGAGCTTGAATAATTTGACCTTGTTACGACACCAGCTGCCGAAGCTACGACTGGAACTGTGCCTGACTTGGCAATATCAATCCCGTTATGATTTCTTCCCCATCTTCCGCCAAATCCGGAGGATACATATCCTGCAGCAGGACGCATAAATTTACCGGACGTAATGGCCGGTGCCGGTGCAGATACTGTATTACCATTTCCCCCGCCTGTGCTTGCAGAAACTTTTTTAGCTTCTTCTGCCTGACGGTCCTTTTCTTGTTGAATGGCTTTTTTCACAGCTTCTGCCTGACTCGCCAATAATTGCTTTTCCTCTTCCAGGCTTAGTTTTTCTTCCTCAATTTCAGCCTGTTCGGATTTCAGAATAGCCATTAATTTATTTTTTTCGACCTTCTGGCCATCGAGCTTTTCATTTATCGTTACAAGCTCTTGTTTCATTGCATTTAATTTACTGAGCTTATCTTCAACTTCTTCTTTTTTTGCAACCAAGTCAGCTTTATCATTTTCTTGTTCCGTTAAGATATCCTTATCCGCTTGCATAATAGTGGATACAGCACCTACACGTTCAACAAATTCACCAAAACTGCTGGCTCCAAAAACAACCTCTAAATAATTTACTCCTCCACCATTTTGCTGGTAGGAGCGAGCCCGTTCTTTCAAAATCTCATTACGAGTTTCAATTCTGGCCTCAATTTCTTTGATGCTTTCTTTTAAACTGGTAATTTTATCTTGTGTCGAAGTGATTTGGCTATTTTTCTCTTTAATTTTCTCTTGTGTTTCAGTTATCGATTTTTGTAATTTATTAAGTTCTGCTTTTACTTCAGCTTTTTGAGATTCGATCTGGTTGATCTTACCGTTTGCTTCTGAGATATCTGATTCAACCGCTGATTTCTTTTCTTGGATGTTATTCTTCTTTTGTTGTAAAGAATCAATGGATGCTGCTTGAACACTGCCTCCAAAAAGGCCAGCAAAACCCAGCACTAATGCCGTGTTTAATGCAACAATAGTCTTCTTCACGTGACTTTCCCCTTTCATACTAGGTAACACATTCTGTCTATTCTATGTAGGCCCCCTTATTCGGAGGGGGCATGATTGATACTATTAAACTTTGGATAGTTATATTTTCAAAAACTTACGAACTGACATTAAGCTTCCCCAAATACCAATCAAAGCTCCAAACAGGACAATCAATAGGGACACTTGATAAATAAATGGATTGTACGGAAGCAGGTTCATATAATCAATAGTTAAACCTGTTGCAAAATTATCGTAAAGGAACTTATAGCCTATAGCAATAATACCTATCGGGATAATAGATCCCATAATGCCGAGCCATAATCCTTCAAGGAAAAACGGCCAACGGATAAATCCGTTTGTGGCACCTACTAATCTCATAATCTCGATTTCACGTCTTCTTGCGAAGATGGTAATTTTAATCGTATTGGATATCAAGAACATAGCCGTAAACAGCAAGGCTGCGATTAAAACAATCCCTACATTCCGTGATGTATCGACTATTTTAAACATTTTTTCAACGAAGCCCTGTCCGTATTTGACAGTTTCAACATAATCCATTTTCCCTGCTTCTACCGCAACCTTTGCGACATCGCCAGGGCGATATGTTTTGATAATATATACATCGTTCAGAGGATTATCCTGCTCAAAGAGTTCAAAGGCACTTCCCTGATCACCCATATTTTCAATCAGGTTGTTTAATTCATCTTCTTTCGGGGAAAAAATAATAGAATCTACTTCCCCTAATTTTTCTAGATTACTCTCAAGTTGAATCCTTTGTTCTTCAGTAGCAGTGCGATCCACATGGACACGTACTTCAACATCACTCTCAATGCTGCTGGCAAAGTTATTTAAGTTCATCATAATAACAACAAATACACCAACTAAAGATAGTGTAACTGTTACGGCGCTGACAGAAGCAAATGTCATCCAGCCGTTTCTGCCAATGTTTTTGAAGCTTTCTTTTATATGTCGGAGGAAGGTTCTAAAGTTCATAGCCATATTCCCCCTTCTGTTCATCACGCACGATGTATCCATTCTCTATCGCAATAACTCTATGTTGCAGTGTATTAACAATCTCTTTATTATGGGTTGCCATCACAACCGTTGTACCGAGACTGTTGATTTCTTCAAAAATCTTCATGATCTCCCATGATGTTTCTGGATCCAGGTTACCAGTCGGCTCATCTGCAATTACCAGCTTAGGCGAGCGAACGATGGATCGGGCAATAGCTACCCTTTGTTGTTCTCCCCCGGACAATTCAGTCGGAATCATACGAACCTTATGCTTTAAACCAACCAAATCAAGTACGTCCATAACTTTTTGCTTAATGACCTGTGGTCTTTCCTCTGTTACTTCCAGAGCAAAAGCTACATTTTCATAGACTGTAAGATTATTTAACAGTTTATAATCCTGGAAGATTACCCCGATATCTCTTCTTAAAAGAGGTACCTTCGAGTTTTTGATATTGGCAATATTCCTGCCATTGATCATGATTGTACCACTTGTCGGTTTTTCTTCGCGGTACATCATCTTAATAAATGTAGACTTCCCTGCGCCACTTGGCCCAACAACGTAAACAAATTCTCCTGATTTGATTTTTACATTAAGGCCCTTGACTGCTGAAACGCCATTAGGATATGTCTTTTGAACATTAATCATTTCTATCATGTCGTTTTCACCTTTTCTACCTTCATGTTGTGTATAGTACCTCTATGCTTTATCGACAGGTGTCGTTATTTCTTGTTTTATGATGGAAAAATCCATCTTTTGTCACGATTTTATTATAACATCATAAAATGTCAGAAAAACCACGTTTATATTACATTTATATTTCAACTATATTACCTTTTTTGTCAGATACCGTTAATATAGTTTTAACAACCCTGTGGTTCATCGTACTCATGTTCCATTCTTAAAGAAAAGGTCATTTAACCTATTCAATTAAAGGACAAAGAGAAACCGGTAAGATGATCTCCTCCGGTTTGGTAAATTCTATTAAAATACTTCACTGCTTATTGCTAAGCCATTCAGCCACTTTTGTAGCATCATCCTCTGCAATCAAATCACCTGGCATGGCAGATGCTCCATCATTGATGATCGCTTCAATTTGCTGCACGGATAATTTTTCACCTACAGAAACCAACCCAGGACCGATCCGGCCTTCAAGTGTGTCTCCATGGCAATTTGAACATTTTTGTTCATAAATCTTTGCCGCTTCACTTCCATCATTTGCGATCGAAATGGGAGTCGATGAGGCTGTTTCATTTTTCTCAGTACCCGAATGAGTTGTACAACCAACAAGGGCAATGATAACAACTGCTATGCCAAAATGCAAATAGTTCTTCAAGGAAGTTCCCTCCCAATATTAGGAAAACATTTGTATGCCCTTATTTTAGCTGTATCTAGGCTTTTTTAAAACCCTCTCCAAGTACCTCAGCAGCATCCATAACGACGACAAATGCCTGATCATCAATACGTTGAACTACTTGTTTCAGTTTTGTGAAATCAGTTTGGTCAATTACACACATTAATACCGGACGTTCACTCTCTGTATAACCGCCATGGGCAGATATTCTTGTGACCCCGCGGTCCACTTCTTCCAATATAGCTCTTCTTACTTCCGTTTCATGATTGGTAATGATCATAACTGTTTTAGAGCGATTAATGCCAACTTGGACTAAATCAATAGTTTTACTCGTTACATATAACCCAATTAAAGCATAAAGGCCTTGCTCGATATCAAATACAAGACAAGCAGCCAATACGATCAAACCATCAATGGCAGCAACACAGGTTCCTAACGATAGCCCGGTGTATTTATTGACAATTTGTGCCGCTAAATCGGTACCACCTGTTGATGCTTTTCCAAGGAATACAATCCCAAGTCCCAACCCAACACCAATCCCGCCAAATAAAGCTCCCAATAAAGGATCCTGAGTCCATGGAGACCAGTCACTCGTCAGGAAAACTACGAACGGGAAAAAGATTGTCCCAACAGCCGTTTTGATTCCAAAATGTGTGCCGAGCAGTATAACCCCTGCTACAAAAAGCGGAATATTAAAGGCCCATTGTACAAAGGCCGGCTCCCATCCGAATACATTATACGTAATCGTACTGATTCCGCTGACCCCACCGGATGCAACTTTTGTCGGCAGTAAAAACATATTAAAGGAGATGGCCACAATGGCAGAGCCGATCAGAACATATAAATAATCCTTAATTAAATTAAAGTAAGGATGCGATTCCTTCTGTGCGTTTCTTTTTTTCTTCACGATTGCAAAAGCCTCCGTCTAAACATTTAATAAAGTATATTCATTCTATACGAAATTTCGACATGAAACAATGAAAGGCAACAGAAGATGAAAAAGTCAGACAATAAGCACACCCAAAAGGCAAAGAAAAAGGCACTCTTCTAAAGAGTACCTTCTCACCAATCAGATGGATATATCTTTCTTTTGGAAAACAAAAAACGTGATAGCCATAAACAGCAAGTAATAGACAGCCAATACACCGAGTGAGAAGCCTACCGTTGCTCCTTCAAACATAGGTGTCATTTCCATAATATATCGCCGCATGTCCAAATGCGGGAACAAAACAAATTTTAACCATCCGTATTTTTCAACAAGGGACGTGATTAAAAAATTTAACGTTGAAGAAGCAAACAGGATGAAAACAGACACCCCAACTGCGATTGCCTGGCTTTTAAACAAGGTACTCAGCATAAAAGCAATCGTCGTGATAATGAGGAAACCAGGTAACCAATAAACCACCATATCGATAAAATAGGAACCGACAAGGACTGTATTGTTTTCAAAACTCGTAGGATCAGCTACTTTCTCCGAAAAAGAACCATGATCAAAGAATAATAAACCTACCAGGTACCCTGCGACAAGTAAGGTGATAAGCATTAATCCTGCAAATAACAGGGAGGAAATATACTTCGATAAAAGGATTTTCCAACGGCGGTGCGGGCGGATTAATAATTGTTTAATCGTCCCATCAGAGAATTCAGCAGATACGGATGCACTGCATACAATCACCGCAAACAGCGTCACAAATGATGCAATCGAGGTCACCCACTCAGCCATAAATGTCCAGGTAGTCACCTTGTTTGGATCTACTCCGGCATCCAGTGTAGCTTGTGCTATTTCAATATCTTCAGCCGCATAGATTTTCGACTCTTCATCGCTATCCGGATCAGCAAGTATTTCCTTATTTGACTCAATGATTAATTCTTGCTCTTCCTGCCAATCTTCCTCGCTGGTAAAGAGTGTCTTGACAAGAGTAGCCGAACCAATCACGGCTATAATCAAAAAGCCTATAAAAATATACGAAGATACTTTAGAGAATATCTTCATCCATTCATTCCTGATTAATGAAATCATACACGCACCTCCTCTTGCTTCGTAATCTCAAAGAATCGATCTTCAAGCGTTTTCTTTACGACACTAATTTCATAAACATCTACTCCTGCTTCATTTAACTCGCGATTTACTTTGGCAACATCCTCGCGAGTTGCTTGGATGGTAATCACCTTTTCATCCTGTTTCACAATATCCAGAAGTGCAAAATGCTCTCTGATTATTTTGGCAGCTAACAGTACATTGCTTATGGAGAAGACTACTTCTCTTAAATCCTCTTCTTTTTCTTCAATACTATTATTCTCAATATGTATGAGCTTGCCTTTTTCAATAACTGCAAAACGATCGCACATTAATTGCATCTCTGATAATAAATGAGAGGAAATTAACACGCCTATTCCCTCATTTGCTAATTGGCGTAAATAATCACGGAATTCTCGTATACCTTGTGGATCTAATCCGTTGGTCGGTTCATCGAGGATCAATAACCTAGGACGATGTAAGACAGCCTGTGCAACACCCAGGCGCTGACGCATCCCCAATGAATATGTCTTTACTTTCTTATCCATCGCATGGTCAAGTTTTACTAAGCGAGCAACTTCATTTATGCGCTCTGCCGTAATCTTTTCTTTAGCCATTCGTGCATAGTGAATCATATTCTTTCGACCGGTCATATACTTGTAAAACTCTGGATTCTCTACAATCGCGCCTAAATCATGCATGGTACCTTCAAAATCCTTATCCAGATCATGGCCGTTAATCATAACCTGGCCATTCGAACGATTAATCAGACTGGCAATCATTCTAATAATCGTTGTCTTACCAGCACCGTTCGGACCAAGCAGCCCAAAAATTTCACCCTTTTTAACGCTAAAACTCACATCATTTACAATAACGGTGCTGCCAATCTTTTTCGTTAATGACTTTACTTCAAGAGCCGTATCATTCATGCCATCACTTCCTTTCAAAAATTCCACCTTTTAATAATATCGTATAAAATAGATAAAAGTTACAGAAATTACAAAATAATTAAATAATTTTAAAACAAAAAAGGACCAGCTAACTTTTTAGCTGATCCTTAAAAAAATTCTATATAAATTAGGATAATTTTGAACGTAAATAAGCATCGATGAACATATCTAAATCTCCATCCATGACAGCCTGAATATTCCCAGTTTCTGCATTTGTACGATGGTCCTTAACCATGGAATATGGATGGAATACATAGGAACGGATTTGACTTCCCCATCCAATTTCCTTTTGCTCTCCGCGAATTTCTGCCAATTCAGCTTCCTGTTGCTCAATTTCCAGCTGATAAAGCTTGGATTTCAGCATTTTCATAGCTGTTTCACGGTTCTTGATTTGGGAGCGCTCCGTTTGGCAGCTGACCACTGTATTGGTTGGTAAGTGCGTAATCCGAACAGCAGAATCTGTTGTATTGATATGCTGACCGCCGGCACCGCTCGCACGATACGTGTCAATTTTCAAATCCTCAGTGCGAATTTCGATATTAATCTCATCATTGAATTCAGGCATAACCTCACAGGATACGAAAGAGGTATGGCGACGGCCTGAGGAGTCAAACGGCGAGATACGTACTAGGCGGTGTACACCTTTTTCGGCTTTCAAATAACCATACGCATTGTGACCTCGAATGCCAAGAGTTACACTTTTAACGCCAGCTTCATCTCCAGGAAGATAATCAAGTGTTTCTACCTTGAAGCCTTTCTTTTCTGCCCATCTTGTATACATACGCAGCAGTAAGGAAGCCCAATCCTGAGATTCCGTTCCGCCTGCACCCGGATGAAGCTCTAAAATGGCATTATTCTTGTCATATTCTTCACTCAATAACAATTGAAGCTCAAATGCATTCAATCTCTCGGATAATTCCGTAAGCTCGCTCTCCAATTCTTCCTGGAGGTCTGCATCCGGCTCTTCCTTAATTAATTCAAAGGTTAAATCCAAATTCTCGTATGACTCATTTAATGCATTGAATTCGCCAACTTGATCCTTCAAGCCATTTGCTTCGTTAATAATTCCCTGTGCTTTCGCTTGGTCATTCCAAAATGATGGTTCGGACATGATTTCGTCCAATTCCATAATACGGGCTTCTTTTTCTTCTAAGTCAAAGAGACCCCCTAAAGTCCGCCAAACGCGTGGCTGTTTTTTCTAACTCATTACGAATTTCTGCTATTTCCATTTACGTTCACCTCATCTATTTTTACAAAGCTTGTTACTTACAATTAAAATCTCCTTTTCAGGAAAAAAGAGAGCCGGCCTATCTGAAGCCGTCCCTCTTTATTTAACATATCTTATTATACGCGTCAACGTCGTTTAAAGATACTGACATGTCTTATTTATCTTCCATGGCAATTCTTATATTTCTTGCCGCTTCCGCATGGACAAGGTGCATTACGCCCAACGGATTCTTCATTACGTTTTGGCTTTTTCTTAACTGTCTCTCCTTCATCACCCTTCGGATTAACAGCTTGTCCTTTCACAACCTCTTCACGCTCGAGATTATTGCGGATCTCAGCTTTCATGATGTATTTAGCCACATCATCCTCAATCGCAGAAACCATGGCTTCGAACATCGCAAAGCCTTCTTGCTGATATTCATTGAGCGGATTGATTTGAGCATAGGCACGTAAATGAATACCCTGTCTCAATTGTTCCATTGTATCAATGTGATCCATCCACTTGCTATCGACCGCACGCAGGACAATGACCTTTTCAAACTCACGCATTTGCTCAGAAGAAAGCTCTTCTTCCTTCTCATTATATTTTTCAATGATTTTGCCATAAATTAATTCAATTAATTCTTCCCCGTCAAGCTCTTTTAATTCCTCAGCATTAAAAGTACCTTCAGGCAGAAGATTGGCATAGACATAATCAAGCAAGCCTTCAATATTCCACTCTTCACTTTCCACATCAGGCGCAAAGGCATAGACATTGCGCTGCAGAGAGGAACGAATCATAGTCTCTACGATTTCACGCAGGTTCTCACTTGATAGTACATCAAAACGCTGCTTATAAATAATCTCACGTTGTTGACGAAGTACATCATCATATTCAAGCAATTGTTTACGGGCATCATAGTTATTACCTTCAACTCGTTTTTGCGCAGATTCAACTGCTTTGGATACCATTTTACTTTGAATCGGCTGGTCATCCTCCATACCGAGACGGGACATCATGCTCTTAATATTGTCAGATCCAAAACGGCGCATCAACTCATCTTCTAATGAAAGATAGAATTGTGTAACCCCAGGATCTCCCTGACGACCGGAACGTCCACGCAGCTGATTATCAATACGGCGGCTTTCATGACGCTCCGTACCGATGACCGCAAGACCCCCGACTTCCTTCACACCTTCACCAAGCTTGATATCTGTACCACGGCCCGCCATATTCGTAGCAATTGTTACGGCACCTGGCTGACCGGCATCAAGGATGATATTTCCTTCTCGTTCATGCTGCTTCGCATTCAGGACACTATGCGGAATTCCTTTTTTCTTCAATAATTCAGATACATATTCACTCGTTTCAATCGCTACTGTACCAACCAGGACTGGCTGACCCTTCGCATGGCGTTCAGCGATATCCTCAACGACCGCTTTGAATTTACCTTCCATAGAGCCAAAAATCAAATCTGCACGGTCATCACGCACGATGTCGCGGTTCGTTGGAATCGCAATAACATTCATATTATAAATATTACGGAATTCCTCTTCCTCAGTCTTCGCTGTACCAGTCATACCAGCAAGCTTTTCATACATACGGAAGTAGTTTTGGAACGTAATCGTCGCAAGTGTCATGCTTTCATTCTGGATATCGAGGTTTTCTTTCGCTTCGATCGCCTGATGCAAGCCATCGCTATAACGGCGACCTTTCATTAGACGTCCGGTAAATTGGTCAACGATGACAATCTCGCCATCCTGAACCACATAATCCACATCTAAATGCATGGAAACGTGCGCTTTTAACGCCTGGTTAATATGATGGTTCAAGGCAACATGGCTAATATCGAATAAGTTATCAATGCCGAATGCTTTCTCAGCACGGCTCATTCCTTCTTCAGTCAGCTGAACACCTTTTGTCTTTTCGTCATATGTGTAATCTCTTTCTTTTGATAACGTACGAACAAAAGCATTCGCCTGTATATATAGCTGAGTCGATTTTTGAGCGGAACCAGAGATAATCAATGGCGTACGTGCTTCATCAATCAGGATGGAGTCAACCTCATCTATTACAGCATAATGAAGCGGACGCTGTACCATCTGTTCCTTATACAGCACCATATTGTCACGTAAATAATCGAACCCAAACTCGTTATTTGTACCATAGGTAATATCGGCATTATACGCTTCCTGTTTCTCTTCACGACTCATACCAGTAAGGTTTAAACCGACTGAAAGTCCAAGGAAGTTAAATAATTGCCCCATCTCAGTGGCGTCACGGCTTGCTAAGTATTCATTGACTGTAATGACATGAACACCTTTACCAGTAATCGCATTTAGGTAAACAGGCATAGTGGAAGTCAATGTTTTACCTTCCCCTGTTTTCATCTCAGAAATATTACCTTCATGAAGGGCAATACCCCCCATTAATTGAACATGGAAAGGATATAAGCCAAGTACACGGCGTGATGCTTCTCTGACTACCGCAAATGCTTCAGGCAGTAGATCATCGAGTTTTTCTCCATTAGCATAACGTTCTTGAAATTCCACTGTTTTAGCAGACAGCTCTTCATCAGACAAAGCTTCCATGGCAGATGCCAAATCTTCTATTTTATTTGCAGCCTTATTCAGGCGTTTAAGCTCAGATTTATTAGGGTCAAACAATTTACTCAAAATCCCCATTAAGCAGTCTCTCCTCTTATTTGTACAGGGTTCATTAGCCCTAGAATGATATAGATTAATAATCGTTCATATTTTTAAATTTCACATTAATAGTAACACTTACAAATGGACAAAACAACAGAAGGAGTAAGTACACACATGATATTTTTGGGTTATTTTACCTCAAAATATACTTTATGCCATGTTCACACTCTTAAAATCTTAGAAGAGGAATCTAAATTGAACTTTTAAGAAATCAGGCATGGGAAATGTATTCGAATACGAGGGTGGAGTGGTAATGAAAGGAAAGATTGATCAAAAGCGGTTATTCTTTGTATAAAACAGCTTAATAACTCCAAACTATGAATAGACTCTCTGAAAGAGATTGAGTACATTATTGTGCAAATTTGGCTGTAATTGAGCGAAAAACGGGAACAATTGAGCGAAAATGAAATTATATGCGCGAATTACGAATTATTTGAGCGAATCAATAAATAATCGAGCGAAAGTCCACTTGATTGAGCGATATATTCGATGATTGAGCGAATATATGCATGATTGAGCGAGTTTCCTAGATTATAAGCAGAAAATACTTATAGAAGAACGATAGCAGCTGAACCATTTGCACACGCCATCCTCCAACTCTACGTAAAAAGGCAGCCCCCTTACAGGAGCTGCCCATTATCAAGTATAAAATTAGCTTTGTGCTTCAATTAAACCATATTTGCCATCTTTACGTTTGTAAACGATGTGAGTGCCGTCAGTTTCTGCATCAGTATAGATGAAGAAATTGTGTCCTAGCATGTCCATTTGAAGAATTGCTTCTTCGCTGTCCATTGGTTTAAGGTCAAAGCGTTTCACACGCACAACTTCTAATTTATCATCCTCTTCTTGCTCAACCCCGACTTCTCCAGCTGGGAATGTGAATAGCTCTTTACCGCTTTCGCGAGAACGACGGTTAACTTTTGTTTTATATTTACGAATTTGTCTTTCCAATTTATCGTTAATTAAATCGATACCTGCATACATATCTGTATTTGTTTCCTCTGCACGTAGCACTAGGTTAGGTAGCGGAATAGTGATTTCAACTTTTGTTGTTTTATCATTGTACACCTTCAGATTGACATGTACGTTTGCATCAGGTGTTTCTGTAAAGTATCTTTCCAATTTTCCGATTTTTTTCTCTACATATTCTCTGATTGCTGGAGTTACCTCAATGTTTTCACCACGAATGTTATAATTCATAAGTGAGTCCTCCTTTTCTACTCTATAACTATAATATTCTCTAATCCCTTTAAAAAATCCTGCCTATATCGACAATTTATTTAAGTTTAAATATTCAGGATTTTCAAGGAATTCATATATAGTATACCCTATTCAACAGAAAAAAAGCACTACTTCTCATGATAATTCATTTGAGGTAATCATTTCCTCTTATCGTAATAAACTCCATCTGTCAAAATCGCCTCATAGGGATTGGCATATTTTTGATTATGCTGCTTTTGCTTCCGTACCATTTTAAGGTTCCGAGCCACTTCCATTCTCCGTTTGGCCATTAATTTCGCCAGTTCTTCATTCAGCTTCACACATAACTCGCCAAGCTTTTTTTCCTCGTCAGTGAAAGGAGGCTGTATGTCTTTTTGCAGACTTTCCCGAATACGAATGATTTCATCCAACCTGGAAATAGCCATCTCGCGGTCTTTTTCCCAGCTCAAATCACTTAATACCTCTATCGCTTCCTTTGTCACCTGAAAATATTCCCGCAGTGCACTCATCATAAACCCGAGCTCCTCTGTCTCTCATTTAAAAAAGCCCTGACTTCTGTAAAAGCCAAGGCCAAACCCCCATTACGTATAAATATTAATGAGCATTCCTTGGATTTCGCCAATCATGCCTAATAAATGTATACGTTTATCTTCCTTATCCAGGACTGCATTTGTGAGGTCAACCAGCTTTTTATCCACTTCTTTGACAAGCTTATACACCTTTGCGGATCCACGATGATTAAAACCGCGATGCTCCTCTAATTGCAGCCCATTTTTTACGGCATCATCTAAAAATTCTTTTACAAGCTTCTTATATTTTCGTAAATGATCAATCGATTGAGTTTCACCGAGCCTTTTCCCCTGCTCCTCAATCTCCTGCATTTTCCGTGTCAATCGATCAAGAGTCAGATCATTGCGCCGTGTTCCCATAACCTCTTTAAAGGCAATGGAATCCTTCGCTATCTCTTCCTTAGAACTGATCTTTTGCAAACCAGTCCTGCCTACTCGTTGTACCTCCATGAGATCACCTCAACTTTGTTACTTCAATAATTGTAGCACACCCTGTGGAAGCTGGTTGGCTTGTGCTAACATGGCCTGCGCTGCCTGATTTAAAATGGTATTCTTTGTGAACTCAGTCATCTCAAGAGCCATGTCTACATCGCGAATCCGTGATTCTGCAGAGGTTACGTTTTCACTCATTGTTTGTAAATTCGTAATCGTATGCTCCAAACGATTCTGCATCGCACCTAAGTTGGAACGCTCTGCAGAAACGGCCGCGATTGCAGCATCAACTTTTGAAAGAGCAACATTGGCAGCATTTGCTGTTTTCACATTTAATGGTACATCGGCGGTTCCTAATCCAAGTTCTTCAGCATTCATTTTATTTATCGTTAACTCAATCGTTTGGCCTGCATTGGCTCCTATTTGAAAACTAAATTCTGATTGGCTTCCATCTAATAGCTTCGCACTATTAAACTCAGTCGTCTCACTCACACGATCAATTTCTGCTGTTAGCTGACTAAATTCCTCCTGGATTGCATCACGATCTTCATTCGTATACGTTCCATTCGCGCTTTGAACGGTTAATTCTCTCATACGCTGCAGCATTTCATGGACAGATGACAAAGATCCTTCTGCTGTTTGAATGAGAGAAACCCCATCAAGGGTATTTCGTTCCGCCATATTTAGACCGCGGATTTGTGAACGCATTTTCTCTGAAATAGCTAGTCCCGCTGCATCATCCGAAGCTTTATTAATACGAAGTCCGGATGATAGCTTTTCTAAGCTTTTATTTGTATTGGTTGTATTAGTTGATAGATTACGATAGGCATTCAAGGCAGATATATTATGATTAATTTTCATGGAAATGCTCCCTCATTCTATTAGAATTTTTTCCTCATCACGTTATTTTCATAGGCTGATACCATCTTAATTAACGAATCAGTCTTTGCATTATTTTTTAGTTGCATGGCATCATTCCAGGCTGTGGATAGAGTCTCAACGATTTTAATCAGGAATGAAATGCTATCCGTATTCTTAGTTAGATTTACCCGGATCAGCTCATCAGCGAGAAAATTATAGAGGGTATCCAAATTCTCCGTAATTAGGCCTGCTTCATACCGAAGTCCCACACCAAGACGATGAACGATATCACTGGCCCTTTGCAGGCTTTTATTAGCCTGGAACAAATCAGACTCATCTATTTGATCAATAGCTTCATATAAATTGGTTAATAATCCTTCATACAGCAAGGCCGTTAATTCCTGAGATGATTTTTGCACAATAAGTTCCTCTGTTAAAAATTCCATTCACAAAAACCTCCATATCCTCTTATTTACTATATCGACGGGCTAGTTATATTGTTTATCGAGCTCTTCTAATAAAAGGAGGATTTCAGCAATCACTGCATAAAGCTGCGGAGGAATCGAATCTCCAAGATCAATGTCTAAAAGATGGCTGACCAAAGACTCATCCTCCTGCAGATGAATATCATTTTTCTTAGCCGTTTCAATAATCCTTCTAGCTACTTCCCCAGTTCCCTGAGCAACTAGCTGCGGCGCCTCTCCATTTTGTTCATCGTATCTGATGACGGCTGCTGTCGGTCCATTCATTTTTTTACGGTTTATTTGATTGAAATATTGCTGTCTCATATCGTTATGTCATACCCCTTTTTCGTAAAGGCTGTTTGGGCTGTTGGACTTACCACTCGTTCTGAGTTCTTCGTTTCCACGGTCATCGGTTTAAATTGAACCGAGCCAATCGAATAACCAATTTCCTTGAACCGATCAAGCTCTGAATCCGATATCCGAGTCATCGATTGCTGCAAATCATCCTTATCACTTTTAAAGGTTAGAAATAAATTTCGATTGGTCGCCGTCAGCGAAATTCCAATCTCACCAAGACGCTTGGTCTCCATTACAAAATAAAGACTGCAGTTCTCCCAATCAATTTGATCCTTATCAGATTGAGAGTTTACAAAAACCTTCACATTCTCAACTTCCTTATGAAGTAAAAGCGGAATCTGCATAGCCAGATTTTGCATTCCGGATGAATCAGGCTTAGCTAGAAGCTGCTGACCGGTTAGATTTTGAACAGCCTGCTCCACCTGCTGAGCCAGCTTTGGATTAAGCTGGTCTGATTGCAAGATCGAAAGCAGAGAGGACTTTAAAGTTTGCGGCATTTCCGGCTGTTTTCCGTTCATAACAGATTTCGCCACCTCATGTTCATTCATCATCCCGAGTTTTCGTATCAGCTCCAACACATTCCGTCCCGACTGCTCAGGCTTTGCCGTTTGAGTAAATACATCTTCACCAACGTCACTCGTCATGCCTGCCACAAAATGCTTAACTTTAACATCAGATGGTTTAAACAAAAGCCCCTCTATAGATGCTTTAACTTCCTTCACAATCTGGTTCGCCTCAGGTAGCTTTCCACTCATAAGTAAAACCTTTGCCTCCTGCAATCTGCTGCTGGCCTGCAGGAGATTCTTCTCCGTCGACATATCGGTATACAGCATGAATTCACCCTTTAAAATAGCTTGATCTAACTGCTTAATGGTAGATTCCAAGACCTGCTTAACCTGGGGCTGTTTTTGCTCCATCATTTTGATAGACTGATCCAAATTTCTCGTAATCTCTCTTTTTATATGTTTAAAATCGATCGTAAGCTGGGAAAGCTTTTTACTAATTTCAGTAATAATTACATCTTTTGATGAGAGATTTAGCCCCTGTATGGTCTGATTGATTGCATTCTGCTCAGATTCGGATAATGAATTGGCCTGTTTTACATCTATTAATTGTGGATTTTCCTCCTGCAGGGTGGATAAAGCCGTCATCAGTTCTTTGCGTGCTGACAATTCTCTACCCTTGGTCACGAGCTCAGCAGCCTTCTCAACTGCTCCTGTTAAACGCTCTATACCTTCGAATAGTTTGGCAGATTCACCATTTAGAAATTCCGTTGCTTTCGCCAATACCATCGCCATGGAAGAATCCTTTTGAACACTTTTCATCAAATCCATTACTTCCTTGCCATGCACTGAAACCTCCATATTCACAGGATTGACCGCTCCCTTGCTTTTATCAATAATGGAAAGAGTTTGAAGTAAAGCTTCTTTACCAGTCTGCAGAGATTTTAAGATGGCACTTTTTTCAGCTTGAGAAAGATCCGGTGAATCCTTTATAAATTTCATCACCTGTTCAGTGATTTTGGCAGAATCCTGTTGGTGTAAAATGGCTGATTTTAAATCGCGGATTGTAGTTATCGGCACATGAATAGAAGGTGTAGAAACCCTCGAAATCCCTGGAAGCTCTTTGCCAATCTCACTAACCATCTTCCCAATCGATTCACCATGCAAGGCAGTGTGAATTGCTCTCAGCTCATGATTACGTACCTCTAACTGACGCTCCGCTAAAGCCGTAATGGTAGCTAATTTTTGCTCCACTGTCCCCGCCTCTGTATTCATAAAGCGCTGAATCGTCTGTAAGCTATCTTTAGAAAGCGGATACCCTTTTTCCTGCAGAATTTGCACTGCCTGACGTACGTCTTTATTAGATGGATTCACACCGGCAGCTTTCAAAATCTCTTCAACCTTGGTAGGCGCCTGACCATCTACTGCAGGCTGACTTGTTGAAAGAGTTTTAACCGTTAATTGATCATTTTCAATGGCCGTAATCTCAACTTGAGCCTTATTCTGTGCCGGCACTCCGTTTTCAAACGTCATGCTCATCTCTTTCCCTTTTAAAGAAACAACAGCTGTATTGGCGGAAACCCGTTCTTTAATGGTTACGGACTGGATCTGTCCAACTGAATATTGATTACTTTTTCCGTTTAAGCTATGCCCCGACTGGATTGCTTGAATCTGCATTGCGTTCACTCTCCGTCCAAATTCCTTATTCTTTTTATCGGTAAATTGCCTACAAACATTAGTTTGTGATAAAGAAATAGACATAATTTCCTAGATTATTTAAATACTAATATTCGTTAAAAAGAACAAAAAATTCCTAATATGCAACAAAACTCTTGCTTTGACAGAAATAATCGGCAATAATGGGTATAAATAACACATAAGGATTTTTAATCAAAATGGAAGAAGGATGAGAAATGAAAAGGGGTAAAAGTATCCATATACTAAATGGCTTACTAGTTGTATTAATCATATTTAACATCTATTCTTTCATAACTGGAAGATTGCAAGGATTGAACTTAGCCATTCTTGGATCTGTGCAAATTCTTATGATTGGTATTATTAATAGTGTGCATCACATGTGGATTACTCATATAGAAGATCAGGATATAGTCGAATAAATAGAAGAAAAGGGCCGAAAGATGAACATTCTACTTCATCTTTCGGCCCTTCTTTCGATATTGGATAGTATCAGGCTTGTCCGCCTGAGGTATATTGCTTTTGTCTATTGAGTTGAATAGCCTGCTTCCATGTATCACGGAAATCCAAAACCAATTCCTCGGCCTCGTCCAACATAGCTGGATCATTTTTAGTATTCGCCTCTATCAACCGACTGTTAATATAATCATACATCGCCATCATATTTTGAGAGATTGGCATATCCATATTTAAGGTGATTCGTAATTCACTAATGATATTTTGCGCCTTCAAAAGATTCTCATGTCTGGCTTGGATTTGTTTCGATTCCATCGCAACTCGTGCGGCTTTAATAAATTTCAGGCAGCCATTATACAGCATTAGCGTTAACTCTCCCGGAGAAGCGGTGGTAACAGTATTCGTTTGATAAGCCTGATACGGATTTTGTATTGCCATTTATACGTACACTCCTTTTTTATTAACCAGTCGCAAACATGGATGATAAATAGCCTGATTGGCTGTTTGCCTGTTGAATTGCTTTTTCCATCGCAGTGAATTGTTTATAGTAGCGATTCTCTACCTGGACTAGCCTGTCCTCAAATCGACTGATACGATCATCAATATTCGTTAAATCTCTGCCCATCGTAAACGTAGCATTGGTCGATAATGATGTTCCCGCTCTTGTCTTCAGCTGGTCAGTAGCAGCAGATATATTGTTTTGCAGCTTTGATAAAATCCCATCCTCCGAAGCAAATAAAGCTTCTACACTTTCAGGGTCATCCTCTAAAGCCTGTTTTAGTTTTGTTTCATTGATTTCGAGTTTACCACCTGCCATGTAATCTGAGGTGGTTGTGATTCCGATGCTGCTTAAAGAGGAATACATACCTGTTGATGTGTTAACTGAGCTATAAAAGCTCCCCCGCATGGAGTTTAAAGCTCCATTCAAAATAGAATCATTGCGCAGCATTCCTGTCTTCGCAATATTTTCCCATTTCTCAACCTCTTTTTCACTCAAGCTATCACGTTCATCATCAGTTAAAGGTAAATAATTTCGATTGCGTTCCTCGCTGACCTTGCCTTGAATTGTTGAAATTAATTCGTTGTATTTATCTACAAAGCCCTTTATGTTGTCGTACACTTTAGTCGTATCATTATTAATTCCGACCGTAACCGCTTCAGTAAATTCACTCTTAAGCGTGAATGTGACACCATTCATGGTGAAGGTATTGCTTGTCCGTTGAGTCTCTAGGCCATTAATTTTTAATAGCGCATTGGCACCCGCTTTGTAATCAGCTGAAGTCAATTGAAGGGCTTGAGCTAATGATGAATTATCTATTTGAATATCCTTCAAATCTGCGGCAAAGGTACCTGTTTCTTTTCTTGTCATAGATATTTTGTCTGTAAATGAATCATAGAACATGTTTAATCCAAGCTTTGATGAATTCACTTTACTGATTACGTTATCCAGAGATTGATCAGAAGTAATGAAGAATGTTTCACTCATCTCTCCACTTGAGGTTGTAGTCTTCATGTTCATGGCAGTATATTTTTTCGTATACTCAGCCTCTATTTCTATATCCTCACTTGCAGCAGTTTTAAGATCGACCTTACCTGTTTTGAAATTTACCGTACCAGATATAGTACCAGCACTAAACTCTCCATTTTCGTCAGGCGTAACAGATATTCCCCCAACTTTCAGGGTCATAGACCCTTCATTAATGGCTACTTTAGAAAGTTGAAAGCTTGAGGCATCTTTAGCTATAGAGATTTTTTCTACCTTTTTATCTGTCACATAGTTTACTTCGATGGCTAGCCCTGATGCAGGAATATTATTTTCGAATGTAACAATTCCTTTATCAATTGAGTAATTTCTAACGTCCTTACCATCGGCATCCTTCGAATATTGCTGCAACACTTTTCCTGCCACTTTAATTTGAACTTGATCATTCTGAATAGTTACAGTGTCGGGTAATTTAAGATCAATGGGTGACCCGTTGGTTGTAAACTTTTGTGTTTCGACCACACCTGTTTTCCATTCGATAGCTGAAGAAAAGCTGCCCGACATAGACTCCAGAGATTTACTGGAATCTAACTTTGGATTTGTACCGGACAATGCTTTAGTTGTAAGAGAAGCAGCTTTCGCCAGCTTAACATCGGATAATTGATAACTGGTTGCGCTCGCGCCAGATGTTGCGGTGGCTGTAACCGCTACATCATTGGTACTGCTTGTCGTTCTGGAACGATAGGAAGAACTCAGCTTCATGTTCAATACATCTTGGCGGAAATTTGTTAACAGTGTATTGATAGAACGGTAATCATCACGTTTCCACTCAAGTGTCTGTTTATTTTGTTTTAATTTATCTAAAGGGATTCTTTCAGCCTGCATTAGCTGTTTAACCATCGTGTCTGTATCTATGCCACTAGCTAAACCGGAAATACGCATTCTTTCACATCCTTAAACTTTTCTGTCTACAAACAAAGCCATGTTCTCTATCATAGCTGCATACATATCAAGCATCTTCTTAGGAGGAATTTCACGCAGCACATTGCCTGTTGTATCATCCACTACAGTTACAAAATATTCATTTAAATCCTCGTGAAGCTCGAATTTTAAAGACGCATGCATCGGTCCTATAAATTTATTCATAGCTTCCGTTGTTTCTGTAAGCTTCTCTTTCATTTGTACATCTGTCATAGGTGACTGTTCTTGTTGAGGAATAACGTTTTGAATCAAAGCCTGCTCTTTTATAGGGACAGAACTTTTAGTAAAAGACTGTGGAGCCAAAGGACCAACATCAGCCGAAATACCATTCACCATCTCGCACCTCCAACTATTCAGTTCACTGTTATAAGGTATATCGGTAGGATGGGGGAGATTTTAAGGAAGGAAGGGATAATTAATGAAGATACAAAGAAAAGGATTTCAAGCAATTCTCTTAGGACATTTAACTTTGAAGAATATGTCACAGTTCATTGGTTCATGATTTACTCTTTACTCTAAATAAAAAATTCCGGCTTTCCATTAGGAAAAACCGGACCTTTATGATAATTAACGAAGAAGTTGTAAAACTCCTTGTGGCTGTTGGTTAGCTTGCGCCAACATTGCTTGTGCAGCTTGAGAAAGAATAGAATTTTTAGTTTGTTCCATCATTTCTTTGGCCATGTCAACGTCACGAACACGAGATTCAGCTGCCGTTAAGTTTTCACTGGCGTTGTTTAAGTTGTTAATAGTGTGCTCTAGACGGTTTTGGTTTGCACCAAGTTTAGAACGTGCACCTGATACTAATTTAATAGCATTGTCTACTGCATCAATATCAGTATCAAAAGTACCAGATGTGCCATCAGGATCTAAACCTTTAACACCCAAGTCTTCTGCACTAAATCCTTTAGCTGCCTCGGTAACAACAGGAGGTTCAGCATCATTAAGCACAGCAGCTACAGAACTGATATCAATAGATAGAGACTGCCCAGCATTTGCCCCAATTTGGAAATCAGATTTGAATTCACCATTCAGTAATTTCTTGCCATTGAACTCAGTACGTTCAGCAATCCCATCAAGTTCTTTATTCAACTCTGCAATTTCATCTTTAATAGCTGTTAAATCTTCTGTTTCAAGTGAACCTCCATTACCTGCTTGTACAATCAATTCACGTTGACGTTGTAGGATAGAGTGAGTTTCACTTAAAGCACCTTCAGCTGTTTGAATCAAAGATATACCATCTTGGGCATTACGAGATGCCTGATCCAAACCGCGAATTTGCCCACGCATTTTTTCGGAGATTGAAAGACCCGCCGCATCATCCCCAGCCTTATTAATACGTTGTCCAGAAGCCAATTTCTCCATTGATCCTGCTTGTGCATTTGTCGCCGCACCCAACTGACGGTGTGTGTTTAACGCTGTGATATTGTGATTGATAATCATTTAATTTTCCTCCTTGGAATGTGTAGGTGGACTTCCTTTTCCACCTGTTAGATTTTTAAATTTATATATTAATGGAAACTGGCCCGTTGCCTAGGATGGGGGCTTCCAGTAATAACGAGATTAAAAAAGACGACCGGTTCTGAACTGGGATGCTTCCTGCATCGTAGTTTAGTACCGCTCGTCCATGAGCAAAGAGGAATCTATTTGTTTTGTTGGTTATCTAATAGTTCCCCACGCGTAATTTTTACGTGTTTGGGGGCATCAATAGCTAAGCGAAGGTGTCCATCTTCACTTTTAACGACCTTAACGATGATGTCATCACCAATTTTTATAAATTCACCAGGTCTTCTACCAAGTACTAGCATAGTTGTGGTCCTCCTCCTTGAGAAAAGTAATCAGTTTGTAAGACCCCCATAGAGAACATTACCCTCCTTATGCTTCAGTACACATAAAAAAAGTAAACATCCCCTATCTCACATTCGCGTCCTGCGAAGATTCAATAAGAAATATTTACTCGTCCTGAGTATTCAGTATGAAATTTTTTCGGGTTGTTTCTCTTACATAATCTATATCGGAAATTTATTTTAACATTTAATAGTTTTAATATAAAATTTTAACATATTTTTCAATAAAAAAATCGAAACCCATAGAGGATTCCGATTTCAGTAGAATTAACGCAGCAATTGAAGCACATTTTGCGGTGTTTGGTTAGCCTGCGCAAGCATCGCTTGAGCTGCTTGAGATAGAATGGAAGACCTTGTTTGCTCCATCATTTCTTTCGCCATATCCACATCACGGACACGGGATTCAGCAGCAGTCAAGTTCTCTGCAGCATTGTCTAAGTTTGCGATTGAATGCTCCAAACGGTTTTGGTATGCACCAAGCTTTGAACGTCCAGTAGAAATTTTAGCAATATTCTCATCTAAAGTAGCAATTGCTGCCTCCGCTCCAGTTTGAGTACTAATATCACCATCAGCAATTGCTTCATGAATATCATCTAATTTCACGCTAGTTAAATCAACTGCAATTACTTGGCCTTGGTTCGCGCCTATGTGAATAGATAGAACACCATTCGTACCAGCAGTACCATCAAGTAATTTTTGTTTATTGAATTCTGTATCTGTATTAATACGTCCGACTTCTGTAGCCAAAGCATCAAATTCATCTTTCAATGCTGCTCTGTCTTCAGCAACGTTTGTATCATTCGCAGATTGCACGGCCAATTCACGCATACGTTGAGTAATTGAATGTACCTCGTTAAGAGCACCTTCAGCTGTTTGGATTAAAGAAATACCATCTTGAGCGTTACGAGAAGATTGCTCTAGGCCGCGGATTTGTCCACGCATTTTTTCAGAGATAGATAGACCTGCTGCATCATCTCCAGCACGGTTTATACGAAGACCTGAAGACAATTTTTCCATTGAACTGGATTGTGCGTTGTTCGCTACACCAAATTGACGGTGTGTATTGATTGCTGCAATATTGTGATTAATAATCATAATAAAAAATCCTCCCTGATTTAACGGATCACGTCCATGTGGTCCTTTTTATGTACAAGAGAAGAAAAGCGGCCGTCTCTCCTTCTCTTGTACACTATTTGTATCGGGTGATTTTAATCGCTCTCTATGAGTCTTTCGTCCTATTTTTAGAGTTATTAATCAAATCTTCAATATTGACCGTTATCTCGGCTGCTTCTACATTTTCATGCTGGATTTCCTCAAATAGTTCCTTCCGATAGACGTCGATTTGCTTCGGGGCTTTTATGCCAAGCTTAACCTGATCGCCCTGTACCGAAACAACTGTGATTTCAATATCGGAACCTACTAATATAGATTCATCTTTTTTCCTCGATAGAATAAGCATACTTTATTCCCCCTTGCTTTCTACTTTTGGAAATAAAGGTGTTCTCGTTTGGTAGTTAGTTTGATTCAGAATGATTTGTTTCCCTTTACCCTTCAACGTATCAATAATAAGCGGAGCCTGAAGATTAATCGTTGACTCCTCGAAAGGATCCCTTGCTGTCACTATCGAAAACACCGTAATATGTTCCTCTGTTACTCCTAATGATTCTACAATATCATCATCTAATTTAAATTCATAATCGGGGTACGTTAAGAACGGACTTGTCACCACGAATACTAGATTCGGTGTCTTTGCAGATTGAAGCACAAAGAAGGATTGATCATCTGTTAAAAGAAGAATCACAAATTTCTGTTCGTTTGGAAAACCCGGAATCCCTTCATCAAAGGTAATGATATCTTTTTCGTCGATTACTTGCTCACCATGATATTTTGTTGTCAGCTTCACGTTAGCTTCACCCCTATATATTCATTTCGAATCTGTTGTTCAATCGATTGATTAATACGTTTGATTTGGTAGCCGAGCTGCGCTGATGTTGAGTTCATTTGCAATTGGGCAATAGGCATGGATTATCTCTCCTCCTCTTCACATACAAAAAAGTTGACCCAATTGGCCAATGGGCAACCAGAGTCAACTCATCTATATTTAGCGTAAGAAATCAACCAGACTTGGCTGAATGATGCTTGCCCCCATTTGCAAAGCAGCTCTGTGCACACTTTCCTGCGTAATATAATCCGTGTAGACCTTTTCCATGTCTACATCTTCATTTTCGCTCAGTACCTTTTTCGCCAATACCTCCTGGTTATCTATTCTCGATTCCAATAGCTCCAGGCGATTATAGCGGGCACCAAGGTCGGAGCGTTCGGCTGAAAAAGTAGTGACCAAACCATCGAATTTCTGGAGTAAAGAATCAAGATCCATATCATCCTCTGATAACTCGCTCTCAATCTCTCCAATTGTATTAAATAATTCCTGACTGAATAGCTGAGAAGGATCTGCATTTGCCTTCAATTGAATCCCTCTTGATACTTCCACCAGATAAGGATCATTCTCTGAATTGACCACGACTCCATTGGCATCGGAGGTAACAGGCGCTGTATTCACACTCGTTCCATTAAAAATATAACGGCCGGCAACCTGCGTATTCGCTACGGATACTAAGTCCTCTTTCAGCTGAGCAATTTCCTTTGCGATAGCTTCCCGGTCGGCGGTTTCGTTTGTATCATTTTTTGCCTGGAGCATCAATTCCCGGATACGTTGAAAGCTTTTGTTTCCCTGATCCATTGAAGCCTCCGAGTTGTCCATCCAAAGATAAACTTCCGATAAATTGCGCTTATATTGCTCTACTTCATTCAGGCTTGTCCGATAATACATCCCTTTTTGGGCAATCACTGGATCATCGGAGGCCTTTGTAATCTTTTTACCCGTTGATAGCTGTTCAAGATACTGTGCCATCGATCCATAGCTCTTATTGATATTCCGTAAAGAATTGGCTGCAACCATACTTTGCGTGACTCTCATACCTATTCACCTACCTGCCACCGACGCCAAGGCCGTTGATTATTTTATCGAGACATTCATCAATCATCGTAATCATTCGTGCGGATGCATTATATGCCTGCTGAAATTGAACCATATTGGTCATTTCTTCATCCAATGAAACAGCACTGACGGAAGAACGTCGGTCACTGACATTCTGCAGCAGGGTCGCACTGTTCGCAGATAATCGGTCCGCCTGTTCCGTTTTAACCGCCAATGTTCCGATAACACTTTGCAGGTAAGCGCCTAAACTTTCTTTTTCAGCAGCTGGAGAAGAGTCAGCTAACGCATCCTTATAATTGAGCTTTTCATAAAAGACATCCGCAAGCTTCAATAGATTGCTTGCATCACCATCATTAGGAGTAGCAACGGACGCATTAGCGATATAATCGTAGCTTTCTTTTATTTCATCAGATATTCGAATGCGGCTGGCAAAGCCCTTGACGTTCTGAGGCTCAGCATTATTCTCATCAGCAAAGAACAGAATATCTTCATTAAAATCTTCTATCTTCGCAGCTGGATCATTCTCGAGAGCTGTTTTCCAGGCTGCAAGCTCCTTCGCACTTAGACCGTCCTTATGAACCTTATTAAACTCTGTTGCAAAGGTATAGGCCATATGATCAAGTTCTTTGATCATATCCGGCAAATCTCCAGCCAGATTTCCTTCCGCATTTGTATATCCGAATGTTTGCAAAAGGGACAGCAGCTTACCCTCAGAGATAAAAGTAGCAGAAGGTACTGCATTCCCGCCAATTGATATGGTATCCACAGCACCATCTTCCCCATTAAACGTTAAAGTAATAGGATTAACTGCAGTAGAATCAACCAAAGTCATCGGTTCAGCAGTGCCATTGTTCAGCTTTATGACCGCCGAACCCATTGCCTGGGCCTCTGAATTGCCGCCGTTTTTCACATAATCGACCTTGATATTCATCATGGAGGAAAGCTCATCAATCAACAGATCACGGGAATCGTATAAATCATTCGGCAAATAGCCATGGGGTTCAATCGCTGCAATTTGTTTATTAAGCTGATCGATGCTTCCCAGTATGCTATTGGCCTTTTCAATTGTCACATTCAATTCATTCTTCAAATCGGTGCGGACCATTTTTAGGGAGCTATTCAGATAGGTAAATGTATCTGCCAGCGCGATTCCCCGCTCACGTACAACAGCTTTACCACCTGAGTTGACAGAATTGGTGGCCAAGTCCTGTATGGATTGCCAAAATGAATCAATGGAATCACTAAGTCCTGTTCCCTTAAGCTCGTCCATGACATCCTCTATTTTGCTTAACCCTTCCGCTCTCCCTGTCCAATATCCTAGCTTCGTACTTTCGCTTCTATATTGAACATCCAAAAAGCTTTCACGAACCCGCTGAATGGAGCCCGCTTTTACACCGGTACCCATTTGACCAGGAATTTGTTCGCGGTTCATACCCGGGTTTGGGTAAGCCGTTTCCGCCGCCATATTAACTCGTTGGCGTGAATACCCGAGTGTATTGGCATTGGCAACGTTTTGGCCCACTACATATAAAGCAGCCTGCTGAGTCGTCAGTCCGCGCCTGGCTGTTTCTAACCCATGAAAGGTTGATGTCATAAATGCTCCCCCTGTTTCTTTTTAGGCCTTTGAATCAAATAGCGATTGACTTTGTTTTCCCGCGCCCTCTGAATCCTGCGGCCTGTCGTATGTATAGCTCTCAGTCTCTGGTAACATAAGGTTTAAGTTCAGATTCACGAATTGCAAAGATTGATAGATTAACTGCTGATTTAATTCATTCCGTTCTTTTAAACTCATAATCTCTTCTCGCAATTCAGCGCCCAGCCTGATAAGCTCTGTTCGCTCATTTCCCGAAGCATATTGAATACATTCTGATAAGAGTGCGGTTCCATCCTGCACGCCCTTTTCTTTAAGAAAGGCATGTACATCACTCTGCCGCACATTCTCAAGCTGTTCAATCGCAACGACTAGCTTCCTCTCCTGAACAAGCAGGCTGCTTAACGACTTTAACTCTTCTGCTTTAATAGCCACTGTTTTTTCCTGAGCCATTTGGTTCAATTCTTTGTGCAGATCGACCAGCTGCTGAAGAGTTTGAATGATAGATTGAGCTGACATTAATTAGTTCACCCCATATAAAAAAAGAAAGCCAGTACAAGCCTCATACTGGCTTCAGGTTTAGTTTTTTGAGTAAAAATCCAATACGCCTTTTGCTGTTTCATTGACATTTACTTGATAGGTGCCGTTCTCTACCTGCTTTTTAATTGCGTCTATTTTAGCCTGACGCTCAACCTCTACACTCGATAGCTGCTGCAGTTCTTTCGCTTCACTGGAAATTTCTACTTTATCGGCAAGCTGAGAAGGCTTCATGGAGGTATCGGCTTTATTAACTGCCTTTTGGTACGGATTTACGCCATATTGATTAAGTTGATTAATTTTCATTTCGCGTTCCTCACTTTCCCTTCCGTCACATTAGCTTCCAAGGTCAATGGTGATCTTTTAATCTGAGTCAGATTACAAATGACTCAGGCAGATCAGCAAAAGACCTTCATGCTTATCTACTATTAGTATCGACAACAAGGGTGATTTGTTTACTGTCTATGATGAAAATTATGACATACAAAAAAGCAATATTCAAAAAGGACTTAACAGGTCTAAATACTTATTTTTAATGCGTTTTTCTGTAATAGGTCATTTGACGCTCACGTTCCTCTATCTCTTTTTGGAGCTCCTCGTCCCGTTCATGTCTCATAAGGTCGGCCTGCAGATTGTCGTTGCAATCTTCACAAAAGCGTCCCTCTCGAATGAGGGTACCGCAATGCCCGCAGCTATAACCCAAATTCGGGTTAGAGGTAATGCGCAGCTTTCCGCTCTTGATAAATTTCATTAATAAAGACTCATCCACCCCAGTTGCCTTTACCACCTGAACAATCGTAGCCGTGCGATTTTCTCGCTTACGGATATAATGGTACACCTCATTATAGATGGCCTCTTCTTTTTTATAGCAGCTCTCACATACATCTCGGAATTGATTTTTTACGAATAGTGCCTGGCAAGTCGGACAGTTGGTCAATTCATTCATATTCTTTACCCCCTCAGGAAATACTCTTAGATTACTTATCGGATATTCTCTTCGAAGATAAAGACTATCGTGCAATCGTCAAAGAAATGATACTTTTTGCCCCCGCCTCCTTTAAAAGGGCACCAGCATGCCTCAAGGTGGAGCCTGTCGTATAAATATCATCCAGTATAAGAATCATTTTTCCCTGAAAATCAGGGGCTTTAGGATTGATACGAAAGACCTGTTCAGTATGGATACGGTCATACCGACTCTTCTTAGACTGTTTTTCTCCATGTACACGAACCAGCCCATTTTCCAATACCATTCCAGCCATCATACCGATTGCTTCAGCTTGGTTAAACCCACGCTCGTTCAAGCGCTCGTCACTCAGCGGAATCGGAATGATAAGATTAACCTTCGGTGCTTTTTTACGCAGTTCGGCAGCAAATATACGTGCCAATTCATAATCACCCCGATATTTAAAACGGGCAATCAAATCCTTCATAAACGGATTATAGGCATATAAGGAAACATTATAATCAAGTGCTTGGCCAAACATTGAATCCATCAACCATCCCTCACAATCCGAGCATCTACCCGTTTTCTGAAGCGGTTTACAGCAAATCACACACGTATTCCCCTGAATTGGTATAAGCCTGGAGCGACAGGACGGACAGAGCAAATCAGCCTCCTCCAAAAAGAAGATATTCGCCCAGCCTGCACTCTCACGAATTGGGCTATGACAATAAAGACAAAGTGATGATTGAAAAATCTTCAATCCAGCAGCCCCCTTTTGACGGCTTCCCTATTCATTTGCTGAATTAACCGGTATAGAGGAAGCGTTCTTTCAATTGATACAATACTTGGGAAGAAAATAATAAATGTTTTTTGCACTCAATGGCATATTTCAGCCAATCTACAAGAGTCACTGAGGAGTTTATATTTTGAAATGAGACTACCCATTTCCAACCCATTTTATAATAGAGAATGGGATAGAGTGTCTGGGAAAACAAGTAGGGAGAAGAAGTCTGTTCCTTTCGCATATTGGACTAAGTGTTGCGAACGTTTCGAAGGAGTTACGGTTAGATAAATAACAGCGGCACCTTTCTTATATGCTTTCTACATGGAGTACAGGATTTTGAATAGCGCATCTGCTGGTGAGTAGTGGATAAAACAACTGGGGCAAAAAACTCCATAAAGGATTGTGAGTGGAATGTTTGAAAATACAACGCGAAGCCTAGGAGCCAGATCCATGATGACATCTGTATGGAGAATGGGCAGACAAATATCTTTCAAAAGGCTTCATTCAAAAAGAAAAACCAATCTTACTAAGCAAACAAGTGCTATCCATATGCATATTTTTAACTAGCCGATGAGTTATAGAAGATAGTTTTAACTCATCGGCAATGTTATTTTGCATATGTGACTAACTGTAATTTCCTTAGAGCTACGACGTTTGAATAACTCTGTGTATTATTGGTCGGAAAAGGATTAGGCTCTAATCCTTTTCATTCTCTACGAAATCAGTTAGAACAATTTTGTTTATTTCTTTCATAAAATTCTCTTGATAAGATTTTTCCAAATGCCACGGAGTTACACCATAAGGATGCTGCCCATCTCCAATATAATCAACATTAAGATTGTTGATTATTCTTAAATCATAATTTTCTTCAAGGAATGTCTCAATAACTTCGAAATTACTATTCTCCTTGTCTAGATAAGGATACTTGCTAAGGTCAAATTCGTATAACTTATTGCCTTTGGCATACTCTTTTGTAAATCTAAATTTATTAAGAACTAATTTAGTATTTGGTATGTTTTCTTTTTTCCATTCAATAAACTCTGCAAATTTCTCTTTAAATATCGGGAAGAACTCATTGAATTTATTATTTGAATGTATGTGATAATCGTGTTTTTTTTCTTTGTAAAATGATGTTTTGCGTAATGTTGAAGGATTATTTGTAATAAATGTTTCGCCTGTTTTCACTATACCATATCGCACATCTGCATAAAGGTCCAAAATTAGATAATCCGGTTGATAGTCCACTATTTCAGTTCTAGTCTTTTTGTATATATCAGTAGAAAGTACACCCTTTTTATATTCAGAGAGTTCGTTCGGAAAATCTATAGTCCCTTCTTTAACCTGAGTGCTTATAAAGCTTATAATAGATGTCTGAAATGAAACAGGACCTATTTCATATATTTTTTTATAATCAGGATTATTAATAGTAGTAAATGCTTCTCTTGAAACACAAGAGCCGATAATTGATACTTTGATTTTACCCATCTACATCCTCCTTTTATATGCAAGAATATAATAACATAAAAATCCTTTGACATATTAATATTTGACCCATCACTTTACTCCAATAATTACCTTTTAACCCATTTTAAATATATTTGTGATATCATCATAGCAAGTCGTCCTCCTCCAAAAAGAAGATATTCGCCCAGCCTGCACACACGAATTGGGCTGTGACAATATAGACAAAGTGATGATTGGAAAATCTTCAATCCAGCAGCCCCCTTTTGACAGCTTCCCTATTCATTTGGTTGATTTGCTGAATCGCATCAAGCATGGCATTGGTTTTTCCATAATGAAAAAATACACAATCACCGCGAGGATGGTCCTTGCTTCTGCCAACTCGTCCGGCTATTTGGACGAGTGCTGACTCGGTAAAGATGTCATCCTCAGCCCCAATCACCGCTACATTCAATTTAGGAATCGTAACGCCTCTTTCCAATATTGTGGTTGTCAGTAAGCCCTGAATCTCACCCCTGCGCAGCTTCATTATTTT
This sequence comes from Pradoshia sp. Z6_59, assembly GCF_058267515.1. NCBI lineage: Bacteria > Bacillati > Bacillota > Bacilli > Caryophanales > Bacillaceae > Pradoshia > Pradoshia sp. Z6_59. The sequence goes on along the minus strand of NZ_JBZCPP010000011.1, from coordinate 75,870 downwards.
ATCCTTACGTTCCGAATCCTCTGCATGGACAGAAAGAATTTCAGGTGCATAGTCTTGAAAGAGAGGAAGGGCTTTTTCCATTAAGGCGATATTCGGGAAAAAAATAAGAAAGGGCTTCTTGCATCGGGTAGCAGCTTTGAGCCAATGCTCAAAAGGATGTGGGAATTTATTTTTTTGAATGGAGGATTGCCAATTACCAACCCATTTCATAGTAGGGACGGGGATGGGATGTCTGTGGAAGCGGGCAGGGAGGAGAATTCCGTTCCTTATACCCTTTTGTAATTCGAGCTGCCACTGTTTTGAAGGCGTTGCCGTCAAATAAATAACAGCAGCATCTTTCTTACACGCCTTTTGAACCGCATATTGGAGATGAGGATCAAAGGAATATGGGAATGCATCTACTTCATCAATAATCATCACATCGAAAGCACCGGCATAACGCATCAGCTGGTGAGTGGTCGATAAGACAAATGGAGCAAAAAGCTGTTTTTCTTGACTGTCTCCATAGAGGGCGACGATCGGAATATCTGGAAATACACTGCGAAGCCTTGGAGCAAGCTCAAGGATAACATCTGTACGAGGAGTCGCCAGGCAAACGCGTTTGCCTGAGACAAGAGCTTCTTCTATACCAGCAAAGATCATCTCTGTCTTCCCAGCTCCGCATACTGCCCAAATGAGTAAATCCGTTTGATTTCGGACAGCTTCTATGATTTTTTCTGAAGCCTCCTTTTGGGACGAGGAAAGCATACCATCCCAACGAAGCCGAGCGGACTCAGGACTCCAGCCAAGATTTTCCCCCTTCCACCCAAAAAGAGTAGAACAGGCGCTGATTCGGCCCATCATAATACAATGGCGGCAATATAGACAGTTTTCACCACAGGCACTGTGGGGGAATGTTGCAAACAAGCGAGAATCCGTATTGCCACAGCGTCTGCATATCCCATTCTCAATCCCTCTCACAGAATAAATTTGTTCAGTTGAATTCATTTGATCCTTTAATTCATTTGGAATTTCAGTTATGAGGAGTTCTTTACCAATGAGGAGCTGTTGCAGAGATATAGATGAGGATCCTGTTGAGGGTCTGGATGCTTTCATGTTCAAATTGAAAACCTCCTTTTAAGTAAAAAGGGCCGGCCAAACAGCCAAGCCCCATATTACTAGTTAATTATATCGTTTTGTCCAGCCAAGTCCCATAGCTCCCTGGCCTAAGTGAGTACCAATAACTGCACCAAAATAGCTTAGTCTAAATTCCGCTTCAGGGAATTTTTCTTTCAGCTCATTTAACACTTCAGTCGCTTCCTCTTCAATATTTCCATGAATTAAAACAGCCTGAAGAGGCTCACCTTTTTGATATTCCTGTTCAAAAAGATCGATTATACGCTTTAATGCCTTTTTCTTTGTACGGATTTTTTCAAAAGGGACAATCACTTTGTTTTCAAAATGTAAGATTGGCTTTACTTGAAGCAAGCTGCCAATTAAAGCTGCAGCGCCATTTAAACGGCCGCCCCTTTGCAGATTGGAAAGATCGTCCACCATGAAGTAAGCATTAGTGGATTCGCGGAGTTCATGCAAGCGTGCGATGATTTCCTCAGGGTGTTTGCCTTCCTTCGCCATTTTGGCTGCTTCAAGTACAAATAATCCCTGAATCATACAAGTGATCTCGGAGTCGAAAGCATATACCTTAAGGTTATCTACCATCTCTCCAGCTGTAATTGCACCTTGATAGGTACCGCTAATTCCACTCGATAAATGGATACTGATCACAGCATCATAGTCCTTCGCAAGTTCTTCATATTTTTCAACGAATTTACCGGTTGATGGCTGGGAGGTCGTTGGCAGCATATCCAAACGCTCAACCATTTCATAAAAATCAGAAGCAGTTATTTCATTCTCCTCCTGATACACTTCATCTCCAAACACTACACTTAGCGGAATCATATGTATATCATATTGCGTTCGCAGGTCTTTTGGTATATAAGCAGTACTATCTGTAATTATTGCAGTTCTCATTATTGAAAACCATCCTTATTATTGAGATTTTCCTTATTATCTTCTCCATTTTAAATCATAATCAGTCTGTTTGCATTATAATGGTCAAAATGATAATTTTTAAACTTTTCAATCTATAGTTTTTTACCCAAAATCAGCAAATCTCTTTTTACTCCATCCAATTCTGCTACACCAGGCAAGTGAGCCCATTGTTCAAATCCAAATTGCTTAAATAGGCGTATGCTTGGCTCATTATGGGCAAAAATAAATCCTAGCAACGTATCAATCCTGAGGGTCGGAGCATTTTTAATCGCATAATCTAAAAATTTTGCTCCTATTCCTTTTTTTCGATAAGCCGGGTCAATATAGATACTGATTTCAGCAGTAGCTTGATAAGCAGGTCGTCCATAGAAATCCTGAAAACTGAGCCACCCTATAACCATACCATCATCTTCCATAACCCATAAAGGCCTTTTCTCAGAGGTATGATTCAAAAACCATTCCAGGCGACTTCCTATATCCACCATTTCCGTATCAGCCGTCACCATTCTGCTTTGAATCGTAGAATTATAGATTTCAACGATGCGTGCTAAATCCTTCTCATTAGCATCTCTAATTGTATACGGATGATTCATAATTTCTCCTCTCCTACCCTAATCTTTATTAAAAACTTTAACAAAATATGAAAAATGTATATACACTATTGTAAAAAAATAGACAAACTGATGGTTTGACAGAATCCATCCCGATTAAAAAAGCACCAACCAATTGGTCGGCGCTTAACTCTATCATCTATTATAATCTAACTTCAACCCAGCCGTTTTTAATTGCATATACAACCGCCTGAGTACGATCATTTACGTTCATTTTTTGAAGAATATTACTTACATGGTTTTTAACAGTCTTTTCGCTGATAAATAAAGTCTCACCGATTCCTCTGTTACTCTTACCATCAGCCAATAATTGAAGGACCTCGCACTCACGTCTTGTCAGCAAATGCAATGGACGGCGAATCTCGACATTCATAACATTATCGCCATTTGCTGCTTCATCCGTTGCCAATCTTCTGTAATCACGCACTAGATTATGAGTAACCTTCGGATGCAGGTAGGAGCCCCCATCTGCAACGACTTTAACAGCGTCAATTAGGGCATCCGCATCCATTTCCTTTAATAAATAGCCGCGGGCACCTGTTTTTAAAGCATGGGTTACGTAGTTTTCATCGTCATGGATTGAAAGCATAATTACTCTGGAATCCGGAAATTTCTCAATCAACTGGCCTGTTGCCTCAACCCCGTTTACGTTTGGCATATTGATATCCATGATGATAACATCCGGATGATATGTATCAACAATCGTGATCGCCTCGCTGCCATCGTCCCCCTCAGCGATTACCGAGAAAGAAGATTCGAAATCGAGAATCCGTTTAACCCCTTCGCGAAATAACTGATGATCATCTATGATTGCAATTGTAGTTGTCATTTATTTCTCATCCCCCATCTTTTTACAGTAAGTAGTCATTATCTTAATTATATTCTTGACTACCAGTAAACTCCAAACATTTACAATAAATATAACTAAAAAACTATTTTATAAAAAATTTACACAATTATTGATGCCTTTAATGGAATTTGAATATAGACAAGCGTACCTCCACCCACACTTGATTGAATAGTCATTTCTCCTTCAAGTGTCTCAACACGCTCATTCATTCCCATGATTCCAAAGGAACCTTCCTTCTGTTTATGCGGCTCAAATCCACGGCCATTATCCCGTACAGTCAATGTCCCTTTATCGTTCAAAAGTTCCAATTTAACCTGAATCAGGCTGGCATTCGCATGTTTGATTGCATTTTGGACCGCTTCCTGAGCAAGCCTGAATAACGCAACTTCATAATTTGGCTCAAGTCTTTTTTCCTGCCCATAAATCTGAAATTTAAAATCAATCTCTGAATTGTATTCACCAATGGTTTGCAAATACTTACGCAGAGTCGGGATAAGCCCGAGGTCATCTAAAGCCATAGGCCGCAGGTCATAGATAATTCGCCTAACCTCAGCCAGCGCACTTCGAACCATCTGCTTCAAGGATTTTATTTCCAGTAATGCTTCCTCCGGACCGCGTTCCCTGAATATCCGCTCCGTTAAATCCGAACGGACCATCACATTGGCAAGCATTTGTGCAGGACCATCATGGATTTCACGAGAAAGCTTTTTGCGCTCGGCTTCCTGGGCCTCAATAATTTTAAAGCCAAAGTCCTGTTTCTGTTTATACATATCGAGAACCTCAGACATGTCCCGCAGGTCACTTGTTAAATAATGCAGAACAACCGTGATCTGCGAAACGAGATTCTCAGCTCTATCAATAGTTTCCTTTAGATTAATGAGCCTTCTTTCAAGGTCATCTCGACGTTTACGGAGCTGTTTTTCCAGTTCTCTGTTCATGGTCAGGTCGACCTGATACGTATGTGCCTGTTCATAGGCTGCCCTCACTTGTTCCTCCGTAAATTCCTTGAAACGGGAAGAAACATCTGATAAGCGTTTACGGGATTCACGCGCCTTTCGATCAAGCTCATCCCCATCACTAATTACCTTCAGCACCATTGATTTAACAGATTCCAATTCAGAAGAAAGTTGAGCAAATTCATGCTGACAGTGTTCCCCTATTTCATATATTTCTCCCTTACTATTGTCCACGGTACTGATCATATGATTAAGGATGTTATCGAGTGCCTTTCCATCCAGCTTAGGTACCCGCATAGTCTTACCTCCTGTTTGACGCAAAAGAATCCTACGCTTCTTCTGTACCAATTCATATAAAATAGTTCGTACTTTACGAAGGTCCTTTGTGGGTGTTTTTAGAAATTATTGGGTAAATAAATTAGATATCAGTGAAATACTACATAATAGTTAAATTATAGCACGATTACCAGTATTTTTTTACTTTTTACTATTTTACATCTCCATCACAACATAATATTCTTCTGTAATAAAGATGTCGTACGAACCAAATAATAAAGTATACTAAAAGGGATATAGAGAGAAAGGCGGCAGTCTAAATGCTGAATTCATATAAAACAGTAAAGGGATATGGCGAAACTGAACAAATCATCCAAAAGTCACGCTTTATTGCCTATGTGAACCGCGTGGAATCAGAGGAAGAAGCCATACAATTTATTCAATCAATCAAGAAAAAGCACTGGGATGCAACCCATAATTGTTCAGCCTACATGATTGGTGAAAACGACCTCATCCAAAAAGCCAATGATGATGGTGAACCAAGCGGAACAGCCGGCGTCCCCATACTCGAAGTAATTAAGAAAAAAGGCTTGAAGGACACCGCGGTGGTTGTGACACGCTATTTCGGAGGAATTAAACTCGGGGCTGGCGGATTAATTCGCGCGTACGGCGGAGCCGCTTCGGAAGGAATTAACGCAACCGGTGTGGTGGAAAGAAGATTAATGCGCATCATGAAATCCACGTTCGACTATACCCTTCTCGGGAAAATTGAAAATGAACTTCGAAATTCGCACTATTCCATTAAAGAAATTCATTATCTGGATCGAGTCATGATTGAATCCTACGCAGAGGAAGACGCAAAGGAAGCCTTCATAGACTGGATGACGGATTTATCCAATGGACAGGCATCCATAGAAGAAGGCGAAATGCTATACCTCGAGCATGACCTCTAATTCTAAAGGAACTCCATCCTCCCCTTCTTTGTCTAAAATCTCTAGGAAAAAAGTTGAATTTATCGACAAAATACAGCAGGAATTATAGTTCCAATTAGGTAAAATGAATCAATACGATATTGGACAAAGAAGGGGTAATTTATGAAAAGAGTATACCAGGTTCTATTCAGCCTCACGGCACTCGTTGCCTGTCTATTGGCAACCTCCTTATCGGCAGAGGCACATGTAAAAAAAGTTTCCAAGCCTGTTTCAACTCAAAAATCCACCAACATCTTCAACACAGATTCTTCAAACTACAAACCTCAAGAAATGCTCGTTAAATTTAAAAGTAAAGTCAGCGAGAAATCCCGTATCGAGACCATTCAATCTGTAAACGGGAAAGAACTATCTTATTCAAAGCTAGGGAACTATTCTCTCATCTCTGTTCCAAGCAGCAAAAATATAAAAGGATTGGCCAAAAAGCTAACTACCTCTAACAACGTTGAATTAGTCGAGCCCAATATTACCTACAAAAAGCAATTCACCCCCAAGGATCCATACTACTCCAAGCAATGGTACTTACCTAAGATTGGGATGGCAAAAGCATGGGATAAGTCGAAGGGATCCTCCTCTATCATCGTAGCTGTTATAGATGATGGCATGCAGACCAAACATCCGGAGTTAAAGGGAAAAATAACTAAACAAAAAAATATTCCAAAGAATTCGTCTGCGATTTCTTCAACAGACCACGGAACTCACGTTGCCGGAATCATCGCCGCTTCGATGAATAAAACAGGCATCTCAGGGATTTCACCCAATGTAAAAATTATGCCTGTGCAGGTTTTCAATGGCCAACAGGCTGATAGTTATTCAATTGGGAAAGGAATCATCTATGCAGCTGACCAGGGTGCCAAAGTCATTAATATGAGCTTTGGAAGCTACTATTATAGCAGCTATGTCCATGATGCCATCAATTATGCACATTCAAAGGGCGCAGTCATGGTTGCGGCTGCCGGAAATGATAATACGTATCAGCTCGTTTATCCAGCTGCACTGCAATATGTATTAGCTGTATCAGCTACCAATCAGGATGACCAAAGCGTAAACTTTTCCAACTACGGGCAATACATTAATTATTCAGCGCCTGGCACCGATATTTTATCGACCGTAAAAGACAATAAATATCAATCTATGAGTGGCACTTCTATGTCATCACCTATCGTCAGTGGAGTCGCTGCCTTACTATTATCCCAGAATTCCTGGCTGACACCGGCACAGGTAGAGTCCATTTTAACGAAGTCGGTTAAAGACCTGGGCAGCAGAGGCTGGGATTATTATTATGGCTACGGAAGAGTAGATGCCAAACAAGCAATCAGCAAGACACCTGCGCCGCTTTCGTCCATAAGTTCTGCCGGGACATTCAAGGCGACAGGCAAGAATAAAGTAGCCATATCCGTTAACTCCTATGGAAATTCAAGAATCACAGTAGAAGTCCAAAACTCCAAAGGGAAAAAAGTACGAACTCTTGTCTCCAATAAAACATGGAATTGGGGAAAAGTCTCAACTAGCTGGGATGGCAAAACGGGCACCTATAGCTACGCTCCATCTGGGACCTATAAAATAGTAGCTAAAATGACCAAGGGCAAAAAGACCATTACAAAATCAAAAACGATTAAATACACAGATAAAGTTGCTCCTGATTTAAAATGGACCAAAACTACATTCTACTTTTCACCGAAAATCACAAAGTCTACTAAGCTACCGTTTGTTTTGAATACCAAATCAAAAGTGACCGCCAAGCTACTCAATAAAGATGGAAAAGTTCTTAAAACACTCTGGAACAAGAAAACAGTAAATGGCGGAAAAGGGTCAATTTCGTGGGATGGCAAGCTTAATGGGAAAAAGGTCAAGGACGGAATCTACAAAATTCGGTTCGAAAAAGTGTCTATGACAAAAGTGAAGGGTGCTAATCAAACCGTGACTGTTCATGTGGATTCATCCGTTAACGGCAAAGTTGCCGGTGTACCTTCTATTTATAAATATACCGGAGAAAATAAACAAATCGCCCATTTAAATTCAAATGAAAGTCTGTACATGACGGTAAATATCCTGGATAGCAAGGGTAAAAAAGTAAAAACACTTTCCACCAACAAATTATACAAAGCTAAGCAAGCAAAATTAAATTGGAATGGCAAGGATACAAATAATAAAATGCTTCCAGAGGGAAAATACTATGTATCCTTTGAGCTTAAGGATTTAGCCGGCAATAAAAAAAGTCTAAAAAGCAAGGCATTCACTCTCCAGGATTGGCGTAAACCAACCGTAACCGGAAAAGGAAACCTGATCTTATCTGATTCCGCTAAAGGGGTGACCATCCCTTATACAACAAGTAAAGCCGGAAAGGTCACGATTGCTATTTATCAGGGAAACACATTGGTCAGTTCGTTACAATCCGGCAAGCAACAAGCAGCCGGGAATAATCAGCTGAACTGGAATGGGAAGGTCAATGAAGGAGTCGGTTTGCCAGTCGGTTCGTACATCTATAAAATAACGGTGATTGATAAGTATAATCAATCGGGAGTCTATACTGCCCAGCTTCAGGTGCAATGAGTGGAAGCAGTTCCAGTACCATAGTTTACCAAATAAAACCAAAAATAAAGGTGAAGAAAACGAGTTAGTTTTCTTCACCTTTAATCTGCCTCTATACAGAAAGTGAATAAATTATTTGGAGTCTCTCAATTACACCCTAAGTCTTTTAAATTTGCCCATTTTTATGGCTATTAACCTTATTGAATTAATGGAATGCCTCAAAGGTATGCCTTCCCTTCAGCCGAAAATCCACATTATGAGTATCACAATAAGCTATTCGACTTCGTGGAATCACATACTACTTAGTCAAAAAGAAAAAGGCGCCCGCAAAGCCATTAAATGACTATACAGGCATCCTCTATTTGTTTCACATATTTGATACCGCTAACTTCTTTGGATTATTTCACTGCTTCAATTAGCTTGCTTTGCTTTTCAATCGCTTGCTGTTTAAATTTCTTTCGCTCTTCATTGGACATAGCTTTATATTCTTTAAGGAACTTTTCATACTTTGGAACAACCTCTTCAATCGTTCCATAGTCTTTTAATTCTCCATATTCAAGCCATAGCGCTTTATTGCAAAAATCTTTAATTTGCTTAATGGAATGGCTGACAAAGAAAATGGTTTTCCCACTATCCCTGAAGCTGTACATCTTATTTTTAGATTTCTCAGCGAATGCTTGGTCACCAACTGATAAAGCTTCATCGATAATTAAAATATCCGGATCCACTGTAACAGAAATCGCAAATCCCAGCCTGGATTTCATCCCACTTGAGTATTTTTTAACAGGTTGATCAATAAATTTTCCGATTTCGGCAAACTCAATAATATCTGGCTCAAGTTCTTTGATCTCTTTCTTGCTAAAACCTAGCATCAAACATTTCAGTTCAATATTCTCACGGCCTGTCAATTGATTATTCAATCCCGAAGCAATGGCAATTAAAGAAGTTTGCCCTATTGTTTCTACCGTGCCAGTTGTTGGCGGAATAATACCTGCAATAATATTGGACAATGTAGATTTACCTGATCCGTTGACACCAATTAAGCCAATGACATCACCTTTTTTTGCGGTGAAACTAATATTCTGTAGGGCATAGAAGTCTTCTCCACGGCCGCCCGGCAAAATAATATCTAGTAATTTATCAGTGGTTTTACTATGCATCCGGTATTTCTTATATACGTTCTTTACAATTACGGTTTCTTCCATTACATTCACTCCATTTTACAAATAATCTACAAAATGATTCCGGAATTTTAAATGAAGCGATGAACCAATCATTAATAAGACAATGGTCAGTCCCCAAAAATATAATGTGTAGTCAATATTCTCAATAAAATGCCAGGACTGGCCGAGTATGGACGCCCGATATCCTTCTACCAAATACGTTAATGGATTTGCTTTTATTAAATTTAATAATGGGCCGGGCAAATCAGGACTGTACCATATTAATGGCGTAATATAAAAAACCATCCTCATTATGGCTTGTACAAACATTTGTACGTCTCTGATGATCATAGCCAAGGTAGATGTAATTAGTGTTAATGCAACCATAAATACAACAGCACTTGCTATATAGTATGGCAGTTGCAAATAATATATCGATATCGGATACCCGTTAAATTGCATAATAACTAATACTGCAGCAAGGATCAATAAATGTTGATACAATTTCGAAAATATAACATACGTTGGTATGGTGCTCATTGGAAAGCTCATTTTTGCAATCATATTAATTCGCTTATGAATGGATTTGGTACCATCTAAAATGGCTGGATTGGCAAAAAACCAAAGACTGATACCTGAAATCATCCATAGAATAAATGGTACATCATCAATATCCTGCCCTCCACGAATCCCAATACCAAAAATAATCCAATACGTGGCTATTTGTATCATGGGATTAATAAATTCCCATGCAATTCCAAGGTAATTATTATTGTTATTGCTCTTCATTTCGAAAGCAGACAATCGGCGAATCAAATAGAAAGAGCTAATTTGTTCCTTTATAACTGTAAACATTGACTTCATAAATAGAATATCCTTCCCCATAATTTACAATCAACTTATATAGTATAGCGTATTTACTTGTGTCTTTCTATTTTATAGAGCCCTATGCTTAGATGAATAAACAGGGGGGTTATCAAATAAATAAGATATCAAATTTTCACTCGAATTTCCTTTAGAATACTTATTCCATTTTTGGGCAAATTCATCAATCTTATTCATATCAAACTGATCTTCTAAAATCAGATTTATAATCTCTTCGGTATCTTTCGCTATCGGTCCTGGCACTGTCTCTTCATAAGAAGCCCATAAACCTCTGTCTACCTTATAAGTTTCCAAATCATAAGGATAGAATATCATTGGTTTTTTTAGCAATGCATATTCATAGATAACCGATGAATAATCCGTAATAAGATAGTCCGATATTAGCATAAGCTCTTTAATATCATGAATCCCAGAGGAATAGTCCACTACAAATCCAGGATACAACTTACTATATTCAGTATTTATTTCAATAGATGGGTGAAGACGCAATACAACAATATAGTCATCCCCAAGCTTTTCTTTCATTTTTTCCAATTCTAATTGTAAAGTTAACGCGTTAATGTCATGGTCTCTGTAGGTCGGTGCATATAATATAACCTTTTTATTCCACAGAAGCTCATTTCCCTGCTCAACCTGATTAAACACACGTTCTTTAAGGGCTGTATCATAAAAAAAGTCTGTTCTGGGAATACCCGTCCTAAGGATACTTTCTCCCTTCACATTAAAAGCATTAGTAAAATACTTGGCCATGCTATCAGAACCAACCACTACTTTATTAAAACGGCTACATCCTTTAAGAAAATGTTTCTTTGACCTGCCTGAACACACCTTTATAGAGGCCTCTTCCAGTCCGAATCGCTTAATTGATCCGGATGCATGCCATAATTGAATACACACTACCTCTTCTTTAAATTTAGTAGATGGTAAAAACTCATAATAATCATCAACCATGATGTATTTGGATGTCGCTAAATGGTAGAAGGAACGAAAAAAATAAAGTGCGTTCCAGCAATCTAGAGGCAATGTGCAAGTATCTTCATATTTTAAAAAATGATTTATACTTTGACCTTTACATAAAAAAACAGCTTCACACTTCACATTATTTTTCCGCATTTCTTCATATACATACTGAGCATTATCGCCATAGGAAACAACGAAGGTTACTTTATCTTTAAGTGGTAACATTCCGCAAACAGAAAAAACAACCTTTACTATGAGTAAATAGAACTCTATTAACCATTCTCTAACCATATTCACCTGTCATGCACTAATTTATATTTTTGCCGTAAAAATCGGATTGGGAGTAAATTTAAACACTCTTTAGTTATCAAGCAACCCTCTCCAACCACACGTATGACAAATATAGGCATATCACTATTACGGATCTTTATTCGATATGAAACAATGGATTACTTATTTATTAGTAAATAACTTTATATCCAATCTTCACTATATCGATCACACTAGGTGGCTGCTTTTTGTTCATCCATTCTTAACACGCTATTTTAAACGGACAGTCCCGGATACCGAACCACTATATTGTGCGCAAAATCTCCTATTTATTATATATCTCTGCTTAATAACTTTCAAATAACCTTTTTATTGTACTACATATCTAATCAGATTTCGTTAGTGAATACAAGGAAACATGGATTCACGCATATATAAAAGAATGAATCCGATAAGCTTCAACAATGTCTCTTCATAGAATAGAATCTTCCATAATACACTTCCAGACTTGAATAAGGTTCATCTCTAAGATCTTTCTTAGAAACAATTCATTCTTATTGAGCGATTTAAACCCCGATTGAGCCAATTATGCAGGACTAAGCTAGCAACTTCTTTATTAATAAAATTCATTAAGATCTTACATAATAAAAATTATCATTATCCAAATATAATTAACAGATTCCCATTTTCTACTTTAAATCATTTCACCTATAGCATTCCACATACTTCATTAAACTTCCAAACCCCTTTCTCTCACTACAAACTCCTCTAAAAAAGACTGTCCGAAAAAGCCACTAAGTGACTTGTCGGACAGCCTATTTCCATAATTCTATTTATTTAATTCTCTTATTAAATAAGAACCTGATACCCAGCCAACTGTGCCATTTGATAGTTTAACCTTATACCAACCACCACTAGTAACCGGATTATTGCTTGAGTCTACCACAAGCTCGACATATTGATGATTTGACAGTGATCCCAATATAGCGCCCGCAGTACTCGCTGTTGCCCGTACATTCAGGGTACTCGAACCACTGACACTCACACGAGCTAAGTTTTTAACAGTCATATACTGATTATATTTACTTAGACTAACTGTATTTGTATAATATTTTTTTCCCTTATAGCTGACTGTCAACCAGTAATCATTCCATTTTTCCACTAGGTTAAAGGTTTCACCTTCCTGAATCGTGGCTGCCACAGCCGCAGAGCTGATTGTCTCATTTTTTAGACTAATAGTTGAATTGGCAACAGCAATTGTACCTGCCGGGAATACATCCTTGCCAATTGGATAGCTCGGTTTATTTGGTACTATTGTATTTGGACTTTGGCTGACTGCCCCTTCCTGACTATAAGCTAAAATCTCGGACATATGGCTGGCAATCTTACTTCCCCAATTGGAATCACTGGCATAGTAAAAGTTCATTCCTTTACTTAAATCCTCAACCCGATTTCCATTAGTATTTTTAATGGTGTAACCAAGTGTTGCACCCTTGTACTTCCAGTTAGACGGATTTAAATAGGTGGCTTTCATTTCCTGTGCAATAAAGAAAATATTCTCATCAATAGTAGTAAATTTTACAGAACCTACAAATGGAGCAAGATCATAGGATCCAAAACCAAACAAATTATTTTTTGCCATAGAAATAGTTGATTTACCAAAATCACTTTCATGAATAGCATGTGCTGCTAAATACAGGGCATTTACACCATACTTATTGGCTGCAGTGATAAACACCGATCCTTTATTATAGAGGACACTGTTACTGGACGTTGCATTCTTCGCAATATAAGCATTGATTTGGGCAGCCGTAACAGAGGATTTCGTGCGTAAATCCAAATGTATATAGGAATTCTTATTGTTTTCATAAGAGTTCATTTTATCGTAGTTCGCTTTTGTAATTAAGTAATCGCCTGATACATAGCCTGTTACCCCACTATATGTTACCCGATACCAGCTATTACTGGTTCTATAGGTAGATTTCAATTGTGTATATTTAGGAATTAAACCAATCTTGGTAGATGATGTCGTATCAGAAGCACGGATATTCAAATCAGCAACCGGAAAATAGATTGTTTCAGTAATAGTAGAACCGCTCGGAGTGTTGCTTGAGGTACTACTATATACAACTAAATAAGTGCCGCTAACCCAACCATTTTGACCATCATAGCTCACTTTATACCAATCTCCTGATTTTGCTGTGGCCGTCACGATTGTATTTACAGGAATAGTGTCCAATTTTTCTCCGGAAGTGGACGCTGTCTTTCGTAAATTCAGATTGGCCGTCGTCTTATACTTTTTAGCTGTAATTGACATGTCTGTTGATGATACCGTTTTCGAGAATTTAGCTATGTTGATATAACCCGTTTTTCCTCTATACGTTGTTTTATACCAATCCCCAATTCTATAAGTGGTTGTTATTTTAACTCCCTTAGGAATAGCAACCAATGTTCCATGTTTCTCCCCAGCAAAGGAATATAAATACGTCGCTTCTTTTGTCGTATAGGAAGTACTAGTAACCTTAGCTGCAGACACCTTACTTACAGACCCAGATTTAATGAAATAATTCTTCCCTTTATAGGAAACTCGATACCAGGTTTCTCCTATACTATTAACTACCTTTTGAGTAGATGTAAATATATTATTCTTTGGTATAGAATAGACCGCAGCTTTTTTTGTATTGGCAGCGCTATACAAGGAGCTTGTCGCATTCGTCTTATAGTAAGTGGTACTTGTAGTCGTAGTTTGATTATATTCTTTTATATACGAACTGCTTACCCAGCCTGTTTTACCACTATAAGAGACCTTATACCATGAGCCTGATTTTGCCGTAGCCGTGATAATTTTATTCTTTGGTATAGTAAGGAGTCGAGTACCACTTGTTGATGCTTTTGACCTCATGTTTAAATTTGCTGTCGTTTTAAATTTAGTCGACTTAATCGAAACAGAGGCAGAGGAACTCGTTTTTTTAGTGACCTTGATATATTTTGAGCTTACATATCCTGTTTTCGTTCCATATTTTACTTTATACCAGCTGCCGCTCTTTGATAGATACGAGACCGTTTTCCCTTTTGGGATGGTCGTTAAGATGGCGGCACTGGTTGAAGCTGTTTTGCGTAAATTCAAATTAGCTTTCGTTGTGTATACTGATGTACTTGTTTGAGAAGCTGCTTTTAAATAACTAGAACTGACATATCCCGTTTTTGTTCCATATTTAACTTTAAACCAGCTGCCACTTTTCGATATGTATGTAACTTGTTTCCCTTTTGGAATCGTTGTAATAATTGATGCAGTTTTACTTGCGGACTTTCGCAAGTTTAAATTAGCTGTTGTCTTATAATATGTCTCCGCAGCTGCTTCTACTTTTACCTCCCAAAAACGATCCTTCAATCCAATTTCAGGTCCAAAAATCAGGCCAGAAGATAGAAGAACGGATGTTGCCATAACTCTAATTGGTTGTTTATACCTTTTATTCATTGAACTCTCCCTTTTTAGTAATTGAGACGCACCGTACTAAACTATTATTTAGATATGCATTTTTATTCTAATTCTCGTATAAGCATGCACCCCAATAATAGAATTACGAATAAGAGAGCGGTTTTCTATGGGTAAACACTGAATTAATTCATTCATTCATCAATTTTCTTGTAAAAATGCACACTTTCTTCATTAACATTTCATTCTTTTTCCATAAAATTTTTACATATTCGTACCCACTTTCATGTTTTTATCTGATGACCAACAAAAAGAGGCGGTTGATCATGCAACCGCCTCTTTTTCTTAAGCCTATTTATTTAACTCTCTGATTAAATAATCATCTGATGCCCAGCCAACTGTGTCATTTGATAGTTTAACCTTATACCAACCGCCACTAGTAACCAGATTATTACTTGAGTCTACCACAAGCTCGACATATTGATTGTTGGATAAAGATCCCACCTTAGCCGCTGCCGTACTAGCGGATGCGCGGACATTCAAGGAGCTCGTACCACTGACACTTACACGGGCCAAGTTTTTAACAGTCATATACGTATCATATGTGCTTAAGCTAACCGTATTTGTATAGTAGGTTTTGCCCTTATAACTAACCTTTAACCAGTAATCATTCCATTTTTCGAGTAGATTAAAGGTCTCACCCTTCTTAATTGTGGCGGCTACAGTCGCTGAGCTGCTTTTTGAGTTTCTTAGACTAATAGATGAATTGGCAACAGCGATTGTACCTGTCGGGAATACATCCTTCCCGCTTGGATAGCTTGGTTTGGCTGGTATTGTCGTATTTGGACGTTGACTGACAGCTCCTTCCTTGCTATAAGCCAATATATTGGACATATGGGTGGCAATCCTTTTTCCCCAATCGGAATCACTGGCATAGTAAAAGTTTATTCCTTTACTTAAATCAGTAATTCGATTACCATTTGCATCCTTAATCGTATAGCCTAGCGTTGCACCCTTATACTTCCAGTTGGATGGATTTAAAAAGGAAGATTTCATTTCCTGTGCAATAAAAGCAATGTTCTCTTCAATAGAAGCAAATTTGACGGAACCTACAAATGGCGTACTGTCATAGGATCCAAAGCCAAACAAATTATTTTTCGCTAATGCGATTGCAGCTTTTCCATAGTTACTTTCATGAATCGCATGCGCTGCTAAATAGAGGGCATTCACGCCATATTTATTGGCCGCTGTAATAAATGCCGAGCCTTTATTATAGAGGACACTATTAGTCGATGTTGCACGCTTTGCAATATAGGCATTAATTTGCGCTGCCGTCACTGAGGATTTTGTACGTAGATCCATATGTATATAGGAATTCTTATTATTTTCATAAGAGTTCATTTTATCGTAATTCGCTTTTGTAATTAGGTAATCTCCTGAGACATAGCCTGTTACTCCACCATATGTAACCCGATACCAACCCTTGCTAGTTTTATAGGTAGATTTCACCTGTGTATATTTAGGGATTGAGCCAACTTTAGCCGTTGTTGTCGAATCTGAGGCACGAATATTTAACTTAGCAATTGGAACGTATATGTTTTCCGTAACACTAGAACCGCTCGGGCTGCTGCTAGTATTGTTGCTTGAACTACTATACGCAGCCAAATACGTACCGCTGACCCAGCCTGTTTTACCATTGTAACTCACTTTATACCAATCTCCCGATTTCGCAGTAGCTGTGACAATTGTATTTTTGGGTATTGTGTCTAATTTCTCTCCAGAAGTAGAAGCTGTCTTCCGTAAATTCAGATTGGCCGTCGTCTTAAACGTTGTAGCCGTAATAGACGTGCTAGATGATGTTACCGTTTTTGAAAATTTATCCATATTGATATACCCTGTTTTTCCACCATACGTTGTTTTATACCAATCTCCAATGCGATAACTGGTTACTATTTTAGCTCCCTTTGGAATAGAAACCAAAGTTCCGTGTTTTTCCCCAGCAAATGAATATAAGTAAGTATTTTGGTTTGCCGTATAGGAGGTACTTGTAACATTTGCTGCAGATACCTGACTTACTGATCCAGCTTTAATATAATAATTTTTCCCTTTAAAAGAAACTCGATACCAGGTTTCTCCTATACTATTGACGATCTTTTGGGTAGAAGAAAATATATTATTCTTAGGAATTGAATAAACAGCTGCTTTATTTGTATTGGCAGCACTATACAGGGAGCTTGTCGCATTCGTCTTATAGTAAGCAGTACTTGTCGTTGTAGTTTGATTGTACTCCTTTATATACGAGCCGCTGACCCAACCGGTCTGACCACTATAAGAGACCTTATACCACGAGCTGGATTTTGCTGTAGCTGTAATAACTTTATCCTTTGGTATAGTTAAAAGCCGACTGCTGCTCGTTGTTGCTTTAGACCTCATATTTAAATAGGATGTTGTTTTATATTTAGTCGACTTAATCGTTGTTGACTCAGACGTAGATGCACTTGCTTTGTTTGTAACCTTTATATAGCTGGAACTGACATAACCGGTTTTTGTTCCGTATTTCACCTTATACCAACTGCCACTCTTCGATAGATACGAGACTTTTTTTCCCTTTGGGATGGTCGTTAAGATTACCGAACGGGTTGAAGCTGTTTTGCGTAAATTCAAATTGGCTGTCGTTGTATATACAGATGTACTTGTTGCCTGAGCGGTCGAACTCGATACAATATTCAGATAGCTGGGGCTGACATAGCCTGTCTTCAATCCATATTTCACCTTGTACCAGCTGCCACTTTTAGATATATATGTGACTTGTTTTCCTTTAGGAATGGTTATAATTATTTTTGCTGTTTTACTCGCTGTCTTTCTCAAATTCAGATTGGCTGTCGTCTTATAATATGTTCCAGCAGTTGCTTCAACTTTAGTACCTGTAAAACTCTCATTGGGTTCAAGAGCAGGTCCAAAGATCAAACCAGTAGATAGAAGAACGGATGTTGCCATAACCTTAAGCGGTTGATTATACCTAATATTCATTGCATTGAAATCTCCCTCTTTAGTAAATAAGACACCGAACTAAATTACTATTTTTATATATCTTAATTTTCTTATATAGCTTTGAAATTATCAAATAATTTGCTAGATATAGAGATATCACAGAATCCAACTTCCGAGTTAATATTATGTTTAAATAATATTAAGACCAATCTCTCATTATTTATCACATTTATAGTTAAATACTTTCTATCCAATAGAGTCTTTAATAAAAAAAGGTTGTTGACCATGTCAACAACCTTTTTTCCAAAATCTTATTTATTTAATTCTCTTGCTAAATAAGAACCTGATACCCAACCAACTGTTCCATTAGATAACTTAACCTTGTACCATCCGCCACTAGTGATTGGATTATTGCTTGAATTGACCACAAGCTCGACGTATTGATGGTTTTTTAAAGTTCCCACTGTAGCGGCTGTTTTACTAGCTGATGCGCGGACATTCAACGTGCTGGCACCATTTACACGCGCTAAATTTTTAACAGTCATATACGTATTATATGTGCTTAAGTTCACCGTATTTGTATAATACGTTTTGCCTTTATAACTGATTGTTAACCAATAATCATTCCATTTTTCCAGTAGATTAAAGGTCTCACCTTTCTTAATTGTCGCAGCCACAGTCGCTGAACTGCTTTTCGTATTTCTTAGACTAATAGATGAATTGGCAACAGCAATTGTACCTGTCGGGAATACATCCTTCCCGGTTGGATAGCTTGGTTTAGCAGGTACCGTTGTATTTGGACTTTGGCTGACTGCCCCTTCATTACTATAAGCAAGAATATTGGACATATGCTTCGCAATCTTATTTCCCCAATCAGAATCACTCGCATAGTAAAAATTCATTCCTTTACTTAAATCAGTGATTCGATTTCCATTCGCGTCTTTAATTGTATAGCCAAGTGTTGCACCTTTGTACTTCCAGTTGGATGGATTTAAATAAGTTGATTTTATTTCCTGTGCGATAAAGGAAATATTCTCTTCAATAGAAGCAAATTTTACGGAGCCCACAAACGGCGTAATGTCATAGGATCCAAAACCAAACAAATTATATTTAGCTTGAGCAATTGTAGATTTTCCATAGTTACTTTCATGAATGGCATGCGCTGCTAAATAAAGAGCATTCACACCGTATTTGTTAGCAGCTGTAATAAATGCCGATCCCTTATTGTATAGGACACTATTAGCCGATGTTGCATATTTTGCAATATAAGCATTAATTTGTTCAGCTGTTACGGAGGATTTTGTACGTAAATCCATATGCATATAGGAATTCTTATTAGCTTCATAAGAGTTCATTTTATCGTAATTCGCTTTTGTAATTAAATAATCTCCTGATACAAAACCTGTTACTCCACCATATGTCACTCGGTACCAGCCCTTGCTAGTTTTATAGGTAGATTTCACCTGTGTATATTTAGGGATTGAACCGATTTTAGCTGATGAAGTCGAATCGGAGGCACGGATATTCAATTCACTGATTGGCACATACGTTGCTTCAGTTATAGCAGAACCGCTTGGTAAATTTGTTTGATCACCGGTGTTATTATTACCAGTGTTACTTGTGTACTTTGTCAAATAAGCACCACTTACCCAGCCCTCATGGCCATTGTAGGTAACTAGATACCAATCGCCTGATTGTGCTGTAGCTGTGACAACCGTATTAACAGGTACTGTGTCCAGTATTCCACCAGTTGTAGAAGGTGTCTCACGTAAATTCACATTAGCCGTTGTTTTAAACTCCGTAGCCGTAAAAGACGGTGTTGTTGAAGTGACTGTTTTTGTGAATTTAGTCAAATCAATGTATCCTGTTTTTCCGCCATAGGATGTTTTATACCAATCACCAATTCGATAATCAGTGGTTATTTTAGCTCCCTCTGGAATAGTAACCAAAGTTCCGTGCGATGCTCCAGCAAAGGAATACAAGTAAGTCTGTTCTTTTGCCGTATAAGAAGTGCTCGTGACCTTAGCTGCTGTCACCTTACTTACTGAACCAGATTGAATATAATAGTCATTTCCTTTATAGGAAACTCGATACCAGGTTTCTCCTATACTATTCACGACC
This sequence comes from Pradoshia sp. Z6_59, assembly GCF_058267515.1. Lineage (NCBI taxonomy): Bacteria > Bacillati > Bacillota > Bacilli > Caryophanales > Bacillaceae > Pradoshia > Pradoshia sp. Z6_59. The sequence goes on along the minus strand of NZ_JBZCPP010000011.1, from coordinate 55,799 downwards.
TGTTGGGTAGAAGTGAACACATTATTCTTTGGTATAGAATAAACAGCTGCCTTATTTGTATTAGGAGCACTATACAAGGAACTTGAAGCCTTTGTATTATAGTAAGTTGTGCTTGTCGTCGTAGTTTGATTATATTCTTGTAAATACAAGCCGCTTACCCAACCGGTCTGACCACTGTAAGAGACCTTGTACCAATCGCCTGATTGTGCTGTAGCTGTGACAATTGTATTCGCCGGGATTGTAGTTAATTTCGCACCGGAAGTAGAAGCTGTCTTACGTAAAATCAAATTAGCCGTAACCTTAAATTTTGTAGCCTTAATCGAAGTACCCGATGAAGTAACAGTCTTTGAGAATTTAGCTAAATTAATGTATCCTGTTTTTCCGCCATAGGATGTTTTATACCAATCACCAATTCGATAATCAGTGGTTATTTTAGCTCCCTCTGGAATAGTAACCAAAGCTTCGTGCGATGCTCCAGCAAAGGAATACAAGTAAGTCTTTTCTTTTGCCGTATAAGAAGTACTCGTGACCTTAGCTGCCGTTACCTTACTTACTGAACCAGATTGAATATAATAGTTTTTCCCTTTATAAGAAACTCGATACCAGGTTTCTCCTATACTGTTCACGACCTTTTGTGTGGAAGTGAATACATTATTCTTCGGAATGGAATAAACAGCTTTTTTATTTGTATTAGGAGCACTATATAAGGAGCTTGCAGCCTTCGTATTATAGTAAGTTGTACTTGTCGTCGAATACTGATTGTATTCTTGTAAATACGATCCGCTTACCCAACCGGTCTTACCACCGTAGGAAACCTTGTACCAAGAACCTGATTTTGCAGTAGCTGTGACAACTTTATTCTTTGGTATAGTCAGCAATAGCTTACCGCTCGTTGATGCTTGGGACCTCAAGCTTAGTTTGTCGGTCGTTTTAAATTTAGTAGACTTGATCGTTGTGGAAGCAGTAGCTGAGGACGTTGTCTTTTTTGTGACTTTTATATATTTAGAGCTAACATATCCAGTTTTTGATGCATATTTTACCTTAAACCAGCTACCGCTTTTAGATATATACGTGACTGTTTTCCCTTTTGGAATAGTCAATAACGTGGCTGAACTGGTGGAAGCCTTTTTTCGTAAACGTAAATTGTCTGTTGTTGTGTATACAGAAGTACTTGTTGTGGATGCAGAAGATGATACGGTTGTACTCGTCACTTTTTTCAAATACTTAGAACTGACAAAACCAGTTTTTGTTCCGTACTTCACCTTAAACCAGCTGCCGCTTTTTGATATGTACGTGACCTGTTTTCCTTGTGGGATTGTTGTGATTTTTTGCGCCTTTGCACTAGCCGACTTTCTCATATTCAAATTGTCGGTCGTTTTATAATATATTTCAGCCGCTTCGACTACTTGTATACCCGTAATACTAGCTGCTGGTCCAATACCGCTTCCCAAAACCAAGCTAGTAGATAAAAGAACGGATGTTGCCATGACCTTGAATGGCTTGTTGCTTTTACTCATTAAGATTCTCCTTTTGAAATTAAATATCGAACAAAATTATATTTCGAATCACATAGTTTATTATTATATTAAACTAATTTTTACATTTACGAAATTGTAACTTAATGGTAACTAAAAGAATTAAAAAAAATGATTACTGAACATACCAGCAATCATCTTTTAAAAAAATTATTTACTTTTTTTATTTAAATCGATTTCAATATAAGATTTGGAAGCCCAATATTCCTTACCTTCAAACTTTACCTTATAAAAATTGTTTTCCAGAATCGGCTTTTTTGTTTTGTCTAAAACCAATTCGATATATTGATAATCTTTAAAACTACCAATTCTAGTAGAGCCAACTTCAGCCTTTTTCCTTACATTCAGATCATCTGTTTTAATATGGGCTAGATTTAAAACCGTCATATACTCATTATATTTGCTTAAACTGACCGCATTTGTATAGTAAGTATTTTCGCCGTATTTCACTTCCAGCCAATAGTCATTCCATTTTTTCAAGACGTTAAATTCAGCACCTTTTTTGATGGTTGCTGCTACTTTTTTGGTGTCTCCCTTTTCGCTATATAGCTTAATATTGGTATTCGCTACTGCTTTTGTACCTGCAGGAAAACCGTCATATGTGTTTGGCCTGTCTGGTTTCGTTGGAACAGATGTATTAGCCTTTCCGTTCCTCGCTCCTTCCTTGCTATAGGCAAGGATTCCGGACATATGTCTGGCAATTCCCTCTCCCCACTTGGAGTCACTTGCATAGTAAAAGTTCATACCCTTACTCATACTGTCTACTCTGGCACCATTGATATTTTTCACGGTATATCCGAGATAGGCGCCATTATATCTCCATTCACCTGGATTTAAGTAGGTAGCCTTTAATTCTTTGGCGATATAGTCGATATTAGCTTCAATCGATGAAAACTTAACAGCTCCTACATAAGGGGCCAGATCATAGGCACCAAAGCCAAATAAATTCTTTTTACCCATTGAAATGACGGAAGTTCCATAGCCGCTTTCATGAATGGCATGGGCTGCCAGATACAAGGCATTCACACCATTTTTATTAGCTGCATTAATAATAGCTTGGCCTTTTTTGGTTAGGGCACTGCTTTTACCAATACTTTCAACACCTTTGGCAATATAAGTATTAATTTGGGCAGCTTTTACGGAGGACATAGTTCGCAAATCCATAAATAGATAGGAACTTTTATTTTTCTCTTGCTTCACTAGATCATTAAACCTTTTCATCTCTGCTTCCGTAATTAAGTACGTCCCCGGCACATAGCCTTTTTTGCCGCCATAAGTTACTTCATACCAGCCGTTATTTGTTCGATACACACTGGACATGGCTGTCCCGCCAGAAATCTTTCCAATCTTTTTAGAACTCGTGTCATTTGACATATAGTAGTCAGCACCTGTTGTGACCAATACATAAGTACTCTTATCAATCACCTTTCCTGCCGGCCGATTAGGAACAGGTTTCGGAATTGGAACTGGCTTTGTTACTGGCTTTGGCGCCGGCTGTGGTGCGGGACTTGGAGTTGGCGTCGTTACAGGCTCCGTATATTTAGCAAATTTACTGATATCAATATAGCCTGTCTTCCCTTTATAGGTGACCTTATACCAGTTGCCCACGCGATAATTCGTTTTCACGACTGTATTTTTATTTACAGTCAGCAAACTGCCATGTGTAGCTCCTGTGGACTTATATAAGAAAGTGTTTGACTTTGCTTGATAGCTTGTCTCAGTCAGCTTAGCAGGAGTCACCTTACTAACCAAGCTGGAAATGACATAATAATTCTTGCCTTTGTAAGATACTCGATACCAGGTTTCTCCTTTGCTATTTACGATTCTTTGGGTAGATGTAAATACATTATTAGTATGAATTGAGTATACCTTTGCTTTTTTGGTATCTGGTGTGGAATGTAACGAACTTATTTTTTTAGTAGAAAAATAGTCTGTCTTCGTTGTTGTATATTGATAGTATTCTTTCATATAGGAGCCGCTGACCCAGCCGGACTTTGATCCATACTTCACCTTATACCAGCTGCCATACTTTTCGGCTGAAGACAGAATTTTGTTCTTTGGAATGGTAACTAGGACTTTTCCCTTTGTTGAATACGTGGAGCGCATATTCAATTTGGCTGTTGTTTTAAATTTGGTTGCTGCTATTTTTGTTGTTTTGACCGTTTTTGTAGTTGTTTTTTTAATATATTTTGAACTTACATAACCGGTCTTGGATTTATAGCTTACTTTATACCAGCTGCCTGACTTCGACTTATAGGCAACCGTTTTGCCTTTCGGTATAGTGAGCAGAACCTTTCCTTTAGTAGATGCACTCTTCCTCAAATTCACGTTGGCAGTTGTTTTATAATAGGTTGCTGCAGCTGCCTCTACTCGAGTGCTGCCTATACCTGTAGCTTCTTTAACCGATTCCCCCGCTGTAAATCCTGCAGATAAAAGAAGCATCGTACTAACAACAATGGTCGAAAATCTATTTCGCTTATCCAATAGGACATCCCCCTTTACTCATATATTTATCCAATTCAAACATTATCGATATTCTTCTATTTCGCTTCCTATAGCTAAGTTAATAAAAGTCTGAAATCCTAATACTCTATGTATCGGTCAACCTTCATATTTTTTTAGTAATCAACTGAAATTTGATACTCCTAACGACCTAAAATACTTTAAAATTATGTCATTTTCTGCGCCTTAGAGAGGGCATGGTCTTAAGCAGGCTTAACTTGACAGTGACTACCCCGACTAAAGAAAACTCAACTAATAACTAAAAAAAAACGTAATTGTAGCAGCCTAATTTACACAACATTGTTGTTAGGCCTCTACAATTACGTTTACGTTCATAGCAGGTTTATTTTTTTATGAAAGAAAGTAGTCTTTTCTTCAATTTTGAAGTCGTTTTAAAAGAAATATTACTCTTGTCCGTTTTATATAAATCCATATAGAGTCCATATGAATAAAGGGAAGTAGATTTAAAATCTGGAATCATTGTCTCTCCAATACGTACACTTTGCTTTTGAACCTCTTCGTAAAAATCATATATTTGGTTGACTTCCACAAAATGCTTCCACGGTAAAGTTAATGTGGTTTCATCCTCACTCTTATGAAAATAGATTTTTTCTTTAGTTGCTCTATTTTCAAGATATACATTAGAGGAAGATTTTCTTTCGTCCCCTTTTTGTATAGAAAGACTAATACCGTCTTGATTCACATCTATATGATTGATCGTAAGATTCGTAGTTAAGTAAGACAAATTATGAAATTTAGTAAAAAATAATTTTCTTCTACCCTTATTCTCCTGATTCGAATGCTGTTCATTCAGCATCTTCATATTAATCCGGAATCTTTCCTCTTTACCATCATAGTTAAAAACAAGATAAACATCGTACAGCGCCGTTTCTGAACCACTATTTATTTTCACATCCGCACTGAATGAATTACCCTCTTCCCCAATTAAATCGAAATAGAGTTGATCATCCACATCAATCCGGGATATAAATGCCAACTGAGCAGAATCAATGTTAAATAATTCAGGAACCTTAATATTTGAAAAAACAATCCGATCATCTTTAGACGCAATAGAACCCATCTTAATGAATTGAGTCAATAATACTTTAATAAGAAATAACTCATCAGGGATCCGGTAGTTTTCATCTCTGAATAACGGGAGACTCCAATAATACTTTCCGTCTTCTTCAATAATTGGCCCTTCTTTTTCAGACTCTAAAAATTGAATTAATGCATCTGTTAAATCATTTAATATCAAATAGATGTACAAATTTTTAATGGTACCTAAATCATTATCATAAACATCAGAAATCTCAGATAGTACAGGCTTTAATTCCTTTATATAGACGGTTTTAAACTCTTCGTCTACCAAAATTCCACTGATTGGGAACAATAACCGATCTATAACTCGTTTGAGAAATTCATTTTTTAAAGCTGGATCATTAAATTCATCAAAATAGCCAATTTGGTAGTTTACAGAATCAATACGGTCCTGAAAATTCCGAATTTCCGTACTAAACTGAGTAATAGATTTTGTTTCAGCATCTGCTTCTCGTTTCCTCCATAGATAAACAACATCTTTAATAATAGCAATCTTTTTAGCATACAAAAAGGCTTTATGAACCATCGGACGATCCGCATACAACATTCCCGGCGGCATCAGGCAATCATAATTGAACAGCAAATCGCGTTTGTAAATCTTATTCCAATAGAAAGCATCATAAAAAATATCCGGGAACTCACTAACATTATTTATGATTCTTTCTTCCATCCAAACTTCGCGCTCTTTCTTATAAATGATTTCCTTTTGGACACCACCAACCAGAACATTGGCTTTTCCTATCACAATATCGGCATCTGTTTCAATCGCCTTTTTATACAATTTCTCATAGGCATCGAGTGGGACAATATCATCTGAGTCCATAATGGTGACGTATTTTGAGGCTGTTAATTTCAACCCATTATTCCCGGCGATAGCGCCCCCGGTATTCTTTTGATTTAAGACACGGATATTCGGATAATTACGTTCATATTCCTCAAGAATCAGTAAACTATTATCCGGGCTCTCATCATTTACCAAAATAATCTCAATATCTTTCAGTGTTTGATTGACCAATGAATCAATACAATCTCTTAAATATTGTTCCGTATTATAAACAAGCACTACTACACTTAACTTATAATCTCCCATTATGCCATTTCACCCACTTCATATTGAATAATAGTACAAATCTGCTCTACATCACTTAGATGCAAATCTGTATACATAGGCAGACACAATACCCGGCTGCTAATATCTCTTGCGACTGGGGTATCAATGGATGAACCTTCATAGCAAGCAAAATCATTGCACAGTGGATAAAAATATTTACGCGTCATTACTCGATACTCTTGAAGAACTTGATGCAATTGATCACGTTGTTTATTTGATTTTAGGAGAATTGGAAGATAAGGATAATTCGCCTTAGTGTTTTGTAAAGTTGGCAATACAGTAATCGAATCGTCACCTTCAAATCTCTTAATATAGGCTTCATGAATACTTTGTCTTTTTGCAATCGCCTCTTCGATCAGTTCCAGATTACAAAGTCCCATAGCTGCCTGAAATTCATTCATTTTAGCATTGGTTCCAATATAATCTACATCCTCAACAGAAGTAATTCCAAAGTTTTTTAATGAACGGAACTTCGCTTCAAGTTTGCTATCTGAAAAAGTCAGGACTCCACCTTCAATGGAATGAAAGACCTTCGTGGCATGCAAGCTAAACATCGAAACATCACCATATGCTCCAATTCCATTCCCGTTCAACTCAACACCAAATGCATGGGCAGCATCATAAATGACCTTTAAATCATGTTTTTTGGCGATTGCCTCGATAGCTTCTACATCACAAGGTGTCCCAAACACATGTACAGCGATGATAGCAGATGTCTTTTCGGTAATGTGTTTTTCAATCTCGGATGGATTAATGTTATAAGTCGTCGGATCCACATCGCAAAATACTGGTTTCAGCCCGCAATTGGAAATAGCATGAACGGTTGATGCAAAGGTAAATGGAGTCGTAATCACTTCTCCTTTTAAATCCAGTGCCTTAATCGCAACCTCGAGAGCAAGATGTCCATTCGTAAATAATTGAAGGTGATCAACCATTAAAAATTTCCTTAATTGCTCTCGGAATTTTTCATGTAGTGGTCCATCATTCGTAAGCCATTTAGAATCCCATATTGGTTTAATAACATTTACATAATCAGCGAAATCCGGCAAAATAGGTTGAGTGACTGTCACTGGATTTGGAAATATCCATTCGTTCTTCATTTAATTTCTCCAATCTATTAGACTTTCAAGAGCATCAACATCAAAAACAGGAATACCATGTTTTTCTTTGATTTTCTTCCTTTCAGCATAGGAATCGTCTATAAAGATTGCTGTTTTTTCCATCTGTATGTAAGTATGCTTCTCTTCATCCTTCTTGATATGAATGATTTCCTTAAATATAGATGAATCAATTTTTAATGCTGTCAAAGTGTCCATTATTTGATGAATATGTTTGGTAATCAATATCAGCTCAATATCTTTTGAAACACATTGATAAATAAACATCATAATATACGGGTTGATTTTTTCGTTTAACGTTATCGTGTCATCAAAATCGATATACACACAGTCATAAGATATATTCAGTTTAAATCGATTAATAAGTGCTCGGTCCACTTCAATTTCGAAATCATTTTCGATAATATCCACATCGAAATTCATACGGTCAAACAGGCTTAATAAAGGAAAATTAACGCCTTTATTACGATAAAGACTCATAGTACCTGCTACACGTGGAGCAATCTCCAATAATTTAAACGATCCATCCTTAGCTTCTTTCACCTGGAAGAACCACATTCCGCGCAAGTTCATTTTCGCATTAATTCTGCGTGCAATTTCTTCGACTTGTTTTTTTATTTTCAGGGACATGGAGTTCACGCTGATTCCACTTTTAATACGATGGCGTTCTCTCATACCCGTAAAACGCAATTCACCATGGCGGTCTGTGAAACAATCAACGGTGTATTCTTTTCCAGGCAAGTATTCAAGAGTTAATAACCCTTCATTTTTGCTCAAATGAAACTCAAGCTCTTCAGAATTCTTTGCCATAGCAATCCCTTGAGAGCCTTGACCAACATCAGGCTTCAGAAATACAGGAAACTCCTTAACCTCCGTTGGATTTTGAAACATTTCAGGGATAAAATCATCTCCCTGGAAATGAAGATACGTTTTCTCCTTCGAACGGCAGAGTTCACATGTTTCCTGTACAGATGTAATCACATCTGCACCAAGCTTCTCGCTTACCTGAGCAAGCTTAAGCACAGCGCTGTCATGCGCAGGGAAGATATAATCAATCTCGTATTCTTCAATGACTTCGTTGATGGCCTTCAAGAAAGACTCGCTATCAATTTGCGGAAGGCCTTCAATATAGTTGCGATATACATATTTTCCGTGATCGGCGACACTCGATGCACCATACAGAGTAAACCCTTTTACATATTTCAAAGCATTATGAATTTCAAGCCCGATTTCTGATCCACATGGAAATACTAATATATTCTTTTTCAATACGTTCACACCTTCGATAGGGTATTATTTTAAGAAAAAACTTTGCGAATAATATTTTTTGCTGCTTTCCCATCTTCCAACTGGCAATATTCCTCATAAAACTTTTCATACTTAGATTTATATTCTTTTTGCACTTTGTCGATATGGACGATTGATTCTAGTAATCTCTGTTCAGTCTGTAGGACAGGTCCCGGCAAGTCTTTCTTCATATCCAAATAGAACCCTCTAATATTCTCTTTATAGAGTTCATAATCATAGGCATAGAAGAGAATAGGCTTTTTAGAATTTGCGTAATCGAAAAATACTGATGAATAGTCAGTAATCAATAAATCTGCCAATGTATATAACTCTTGAATATCATCATATTTAGAGAAGTCATATACAAATGAACGATGCCTTTCATTGATTTGTAAGGAGTCAGAAACCAAATGATGCATTCTTAAAATCAGAACATATTCCTGACCTAAAGTTTGATAGAATTTCTCCAAATCAAATTGAAGCTGGAAGGAATGTTCCCAGGAATTGACCATTTCATTGTCTCTCCAGGTAGGCGCATAAAGAATAATCTTCTTATCTGCAGGCAGATTCAATTTTTTCTTCAGTTGCTTCACCTGCTCCTCTAAATCAGGACGATAAAAAAGATCATTTGCCGGGTACCCAAACTCGAGCATTTCTTTATTAAATTTAAATGCACGTTTGAAAATCTCGCTTGAATAATGGTTTGCCGCAACCAAATAATCCCAGTTCCTGGATTCAATATAGAAGTTTTCTCTTGCCAATGTTTCCGGTCCTTCAATATCTATATCAAAGCCCAGCTTTTTCAACGGAGTTCCATGCCATGTTTGAATATAGACATTTCCCTCTCTTTTTCGATGAACAGGGATAACAATATTGCTTACCCAATATTTTGCACGAGCCAAATACTTATAATATTCCTCTGAATCCCTATTAACCAAAATTGGCTGTCCAGGAATTGCCTCTGGGTGATTGCCTGAATAACTCCAAACAAAAGTAAATCCCTTGAATCTTGGATCCTTTAACATCTCTTCATATAAATATTTAGGATTGCCTGAATAGTTTTTGCCGAAGAAACTCTCGAAAAATACCATTTTTTCATTCAACGACTCCAACTCGCAGGTCTCATTATAGACACTTTTTCCTTTAGCAATCGTGTAGGTTCTCTCAAACTGATTTTGATCCGTGTACCAAAGCGCCATACTATTGCTTCCCATAGTGGCGTAAAGAGTAGCCAGATGCTTATTAAAGTCCTTCACTTGAATGATGTACCGTTCTTCTTCCCTTGGAAATTCCCGATAGCTCTGCAAATTTAACAGCTCTTTATAAATGACATTTGAATTCTCATCTCTTAATTGCAGGGATACATCCCATCTGGAATTCATAATTAAATCTTCTTTTAATTTTTCAAGGAATATAATGCCCTTGAAAGTATAGGTATTATCCCGATTTGATGACGGCAGGATGTCGCTTTTATAGCCATATGTGCGATTTGAATCTCTTCTAGTTAAAAGAAGTTCAGCTACTTGGATAGATTGATTATTAAAGCTTTCAATCCTCCCCTCCACAAAGAAATTCTGGCCTACACTTTTCAAATCATCTACCTTAACATCAAATGTCACTTGTCTAATTTGCATCGATAGATTATGTTGAACCGTCTTTTGAATCATGAACTTTTCTTGCTTCTTTTCATCGACATAATGGATTCGTTTCAGTTTGTCATTAAACTTTGTTCGCTTCATAAATCGTTTGGATAGTAAAAAACAGGATAGATAGAAATCCAACTTACCATTTGCATTTACTTCCGCCAGTTCATCCAACGAAACTGAAATCTCGTTAGTAGTAAGCTTTTTATATATCCGTCTACCAGATTCGCGATCCTTAATCATCACGTAACGCGTCAACAAGCTAGGTCTCGTCTTATATTGGAGTAAAAGGTGTTTTTCCGATATCTGTATATCCTCAACACGATGGTTTAAATTGACTGAGCTGACCAGCTTTTTAGCTATTTTTCGCATTAATTATATCTCCTCGCAGCTTCCCCAAAAATTTTGTTAGGTTATTCCCGAATCATTTGTATATATCTGTATAATAAGATTGATACTCACCGCTCGTAACGTGATCCATCCACTCTTTATTATTCAAATACCAGTCAATGGTCTTCTCAATACCAACTTCAAATGTTGTTTCAGGTGTCCAACCTAATTCTTTCTCTATTTTTTGAGGATCTATACCATATCTTCGATCATGACCCTTACGATCCTCTACAAAAGAAATAAGATGTTCTCCAATCTCTTGGTCTACGTTTTTGTTTAAATAATTAATTATGGTTTCGACTAATTGGATGTTTGTACGTTCATTATGACCGCCAACATTGTATACCTCTCCTATTCTTCCATCATGTAACACCATGTCGATTGCCTTGCAATGATCACCTACAAATAACCAATCTCGGATATTTTGTCCATCTCCATAAACAGGGATATCGTGATGATTTAAACAATTGTGAATGACCAACGGAATTAATTTCTCAGGGAACTGGAATGGTCCATAATTATTGGAACATCTTGTAATGCAAACAGGCATTTTATATGTATCGAAATAGGCTTTTACCATCAAGTCTGCAGATGCCTTACTTGAGGAATAAGGACTATGCGGATCAAGCGGTGTAGTCTCCATAAAATAGCCTGTTTCTCCTAATGAACCATATACCTCATCGGTTGAAACCTGTAAATATTTCTTACCGTTCATATACTGATCATCACCAATTAACCAAGCTTCTTTCGCAGCATTCAACAAGTTCACCGTTCCTAAAACATTTGTCTGCACAAATACTTCCGGATTTCTAATGCTGCGGTCCACATGAGACTCAGCTGCAAAGTTAACAACATAATCAATATCATGTTCAGCAAAAATTTCCTGAATCGCTTTTTTATCACATATATCTACTTGCTTAAACTGATAATTAGGTAAATGTTCAACTTCTCTAAGATTTTCTAGATTTCCTGCATAGGTAAGGCTGTCTATATTAATCAGTTGGATATCCTGATATTTTTTCATCATAGATAAGATAAAGTTGGATCCAATAAAGCCTGCCCCTCCGGTAACTAAATATGTTTTCATATAGATTTACATCCTCCAATTAATAGGTACTTACGTGATTGCTTTTTTCCGATACCGTCTCTGCCAAATGATAAAGATACTGCCCGTAATCCGTCTTTGCCTGAGCTTCCGCAAGCTTGAGCAATTTTTCCTTATTGATATATCCCTGTCTGTATGCAATTTCCTCAATACAGGAAATATACAAACCCTGCCTGTTTTGCACGGCCTCCACATAATTACCTGCCTGCAGCAGACTACTATGGGTACCTGTATCCAACCAGGCCATTCCACGTCCGAGAATTTCAGTCTTCAGTTCACCTTTTTTGAGATACACTTCATTAATCGAAGTAATCTCAATTTCTCCCCGATCGGAAGGCAACACATTTTTTGCAATCTCTACCACTTCATTATCATAAAAATAGAGGCCTGGAATCGCATAATTAGATTTAGGATTCTCCGGCTTCTCTTCCAGGCTGAGAACTTTGCCGTTTTCGTCAAATTCAACAACGCCATAGGCACGCGGATTACTTACATAATATCCAAAAATGACAGCACCTTTTTCTACAGCCACAGCCCTCGATAATGCCTCAGTTAATCCTTGCCCATAAAAAATATTGTCGCCCAGAACGAGACAAACACGGTCGTCCCCTATAAATTCTTCACCGACAATAAACGCATCAGCCAAACCTCTGGGTTCTGTCTGTTCTTTATAAGTAAATTTCATCCCGAGGCTGCTGCCATCCCCTAATAACCGCATAAATTGTGGTTTATCATCCGGAGTGGAGATAATTAAGACTTCTCTGATGCCTGCAAGCATCAGGACAGATAACGGATAATAAATCATTGGCTTATCATAAATAGGCGTTAATTGTTTTGATATTGCTTTTGTAATAGGATAAAGTCTTGTTCCAGATCCTCCAGCCAAGATAATTCCTTTCATTCGTCAATTCACCCTTTTTCATTTTTTTTGCTAACTAAGATACTGAATGATATTTATAATCTTCATATGAAAATAGGTATCTAATTTTTGAATTTCACCTAATAAATAGGCAATCTCTCATGATGTTAAATAGCACGAAGAAGCGGAATGTTTACTAGTCTAGTTGTCTTTTCTTGATGGAGATTCGATTAATTAACAGTTCTGTGATGGGACATACGACATTTTAAATGGATAAACAACAAATTCCAACATATTATAATGTTGGTTATTTTTCCCTTATAACCTAAATAGTAATACGAAACCTGCAGAATTACAAAGCAAAATTAATTCTCGTATCATTCTGGCTAAAGATACTCCCTTGTGTATTCATGAGTTTGCTCGCCATATATACAGGAGGTCACACATTTCACAGGATATTTTCGCTCACCACTATTTTTAGCTCAATTATCGTAGATTTCGCTCATTCTAGTCGAAAAACCGATAAATTCCATTTAAATAATCAAAAACAGGTATTTTGGACATCCCATCTCTTCTCCAAAACCACCCACCATCACTAATCAGCGATTTAGGAATTTTACTCAACTCACATCTCGATTTGTAGCTAATCGAATTCTCAATTCTATGTCATTACAGCAAACTTGATTTACTAAAGGACATGTCTATAAATTCTATAAAACCATAAGTGAAATATTGTTCATATATCACATAAGATCCGCATAAATATGATAAGTATTAAATAAGCGTTAACAATGAATCCTCTAACAATCTATGAAAATCATCGATTCAATACTCTTATCTTGGTGTATTTTGTAAGAATATATTGCTGTTTTTATTTTTTAGTAGAGGTTTTATCGCAAACCGTATATAATTGTTAAATGAGATAAGAATGCGTTCTGCATGAATGTAATAATCAAAATTATTTCTTTATCTCGTTTTAACATTAAACATCGTGGGTAAGTATTACTCAGATGTATATAGATAGAGGGTGGCTATTTTGTTATTGATCGCAGCTTTTTTAGTTGCCATATGCTTGACCATACTCATCACCCCTTATGTTATTAAATTAGCATTTAAAATCGGTGCAACCGATAAACCTAATAATAGAAAAGTACATTCTAAAATTATGCCAAGCATGGGTGGACTAGCTATCTTTTTAAGCTTTGCGATTACCATGCCTATCTTTACTCCGAACCTTGCAAGCTCTAAAACATTTACAGCTATATTGCTCGGGGCTTTTGTAATCATTATTCTTGGCATTTTTGATGATATATATGAGTTAAATCCAAAAACGAAGCTTATAGGTCAGATTATTGCTGCTCTTATTATTGTACTTGGCGGCAAAATCCAACTGAACTTCATCAATACTCCATTTGGTGAGCAGATTCACTTTGGATACTTAGCTATACCGTTGACTGTACTTTGGATTGTTGGGATAACAAATGCCATTAATTTAATAGATGGGTTGGACGGTTTAGCTGGCGGAGTTTCCACCATTGCGCTGCTCACCATTTCCGGTATGGCAGTCTTTAAAATTGGTGATATGTTTGTAGCATTGATTGCCTTGGTATTGGCGGGCAGTACACTTGGATTTTTAAAATACAACTTCTTCCCTGCCAAGATTTTTATGGGTGACACCGGTGCCATGTTCCTTGGCTTTATGATTTCAGTTATTTCCCTAATGGGATTCAAAAATGTAACAGTAATCTCTTTAATTATTCCAATTGTCATTTTGGGTGTTCCGATTTCTGATACATTTTATGCGATTGTCAGAAGGGCACTTCATAAGAAACCACTTTCTGCACCAGATAAATCGCATTTGCATCACTGCTTATTGCGGTTAGGCTATTCACACCGAACTACGGTTCTATTAATTTATGTAATGGCAGCTTCTTTCGGAGTAGCAGCGTTCCTATTCAGTATGGCCACTTTATGGGGTGCAATATTCCTAATTGCCGCATTACTGATTTGCCTTGAATTACTCGTGGAACGAATTGGCCTCTTAGGAGAGGACTATCGACCGCTCCATAAGCTTTTCGTAAATGTAAAAAATCGTTCATAATACTAGACTGATAGAAATAGTCGTCGTACATGTAGACTAACCTAAATATTTGAGATAATATAGAACACCTTCGAAATGGTACACTTATAAAAAGTGTTGTTTCGGAGGTGTTTTTGCGTGGACAAAAACGTTGTGTCTCAACTAATCGATTCTTTAAAAGGATTATGTTTACTCCGCTAAGCCAAAAATTCAGCTACATATTGCATAAAACAATTATGCTAATAGCTTGCTTCATTACAAACAAAATTACACATGAAAAAGACCCCCAGTTCAATTTGGGGGTCTTGTCCTTTATTATTCAATCGTTGTTGTATTGTCCAGTTCTTCTGTTTCATTAGTTACTGGTGTCGTGCTACTCGGCTGAACGTCTTCCTTTAGACCGAGGTGTACTTGAAGTTCATTCTTCACGGACACAACAGACTCATCATCTAACTGGTAATAATAAGTACCGTTAATATAGGAGTCAGCTCCTTCAAGATTTACATTCTCAATTGTTAAGCCTTTACCACCTAAAACATAGCTTGTAAAACTCTTCATTTCTTTAAACGTCATATTGGTTGTCATATTATTACCAATACCCTCTATAACATCCGCATATTTTGTAAGAGATGAAACAGATGCTGCTTTCGCTGCGATTGCTTTCAGTATTTCCTGCTGTCGTTTACCACGTTCGATATCGTTATCAAGCTTTCTCGTACGAGCAAGAGCTAATGCTTCTTCTCCATCGAGAGTTTGCAAACCTTTCTCGAGCTTAATGGCATTTTTCTGATCCTTGGAATTTTGCTCAGAGAATGTGTATGGCACCTCTACTTCAATTCCATCCAATGCATCAATAACGTCGACAAAAGCGTTAAAATTCATTTTTACATAATAATCTACTGGTATGTCCAGCAATTCTTCAACAGTATCAATTGTATATTTTACACCGCCATATGCATGGGCATGTGTGATTTTTGAATTTTTATCTTTTCCCGGAATATAGACATATGAATCCCGAGGAATACTTAAAAGTTTCACCGTTTTATCTTTATCATTAAACGTTGCCAGCATTAGCGCATCCGTTCTGGATCCTTTAGCGTTGTTCCTTACATCACTATCATCAACACCCATAAATAATACGGAAACATTATCTTTTGCCGGGTTTACACCACGTTCACTGGAAGTACCGTCATAAGAATCAGACAGAACATTTGAAGCTTTATAGTATAAATATGCTGCATAGCCTCCTCCAGCTAAAACAACCAAAAGAACAGGAATTAATATCAGTGCCAGAATACGACGTTTTTTTAATTTTTTACGTCTTTTACGACGTACTGTATGCCTATTTTGCATCATCCTTCTCCTTCATCTATAGTAAAAAAGTGTTATCCAGTTTTTTATCAATTACAATTGTACCCTTTTTATCATATACAGTAAATTTATTTTTTTGTTACCTCTACAAATCTATACATTATTAACCAAATAATACTAAAAAACCACTTGAAACTAAGTTTACAAGTGGTTAAAAAGTCATTCATCTACCAGATTAGCTACCAATATATACCTATCAGGTGCGTCACCTATATAATCAAACGGATAACAAGTCGTTACAGTTAATGTCGGACGCGGTTTAGGAACAATCACTGTACGATCGTCAGCATCAACGATTCGTACTTTATGGACCTTATAGATAAATTCCCCTGCCGATGTTTTGACAATCAGTTTATCTCCAACTCCAACTTCACCAAGCTTACGAAAAACCGTATCACGATGCCCCGAAAGGACTGAATTATCTTTTTCTCCCGGGAGGACGCTGTCAGCATAATGACCTACACCTTTTTCAAGCTCATCCTCATCCGTTCCCTCCACTATAGGCAAGGTGGCAGAGATTTTTGGGATAACCAGCTCTCCAAAGGTTTCACCGTCCTCCGGATAAGCCTTATAAAGCTCTTGTTCAGGCTCCCGTTCATTCTTCTTTTCGACGACAATCGGCTCTGATACCACCGTCTCTTTTATTTCTTCTTTTGGTGAATCTGCCGTTCTAAAAAAAGGGAGACTATACTTACTAACCAGCCCAATACCAGATATGATGAGCAAAAGCGCCAGAGAGAAGGATAATCTTTTTCTTTTCATTAAGCTGCATTCCTTTTTCTTTTAATTAATAGGGCAGAGCCAATACCAATTAATAGCATACCCGCGAGAATTCCTCCGGCATAATTTCCTGCTGTATTTGGCAATTTACCACCTTTGATGGTCCTGTCCACTTTTTTTGAAGGGTTTTTTACAGGATTTGCAATTGGCTTTGTAATCGGCTTTGCAATCTCTTTCACTTCATCTTTAATCAGATCAGAACCAAACATATCTGCTGTAATTATGATGTCTGCCAGAAAATTTCCGCTAGTGCTGTATAATTCAACCAATAAATCAGCACCATTTGTTGTTTCCAATACAAGCAATTCTTTTAAAGAAAGTGTTATTGTTTTCTCCCCATCTTTCACTAGATAGTACTTTGCTTTTAATTGAAGAATATCCAAAAGCTCTGTGAAAACAGAAGCTATTTCTTCTATTTGAGCTTGAGTTAAATCAGATGCACTATCAAAATCAGGAAGTGAGTCTAATCTTTCTAAAAGTGCCATCATTCGCTTTTCTAAAGCAGGATCCTCAAAATCAATTGAGAGGACATGCTTGAGTAATTTTTCGATCTCTTCCTCTGTCAGCCCAAGTTCCTCCAGACCGCCAGCAACTTCATCATAACTGCTATATTTAATGTATGCAGCCTCTAAATCTTCAATGTACTCGTAGTTATCCAGGCTATCCCCATTTTTAGCCAGAAGTTGTTTTAACTCATCAAGAGTCAACCCGAAGTTATCCAAAAATTCATTTAAGCTTTCTTCCGTAATGGGAGTCTGTCTTTCCTCGAAGAAATACAAAATACCGTTAAGTGCATTCAAATAAATAAAGGTTTCCTCAATTGTTTTGCCTTTTTCCAGTTCATCATATCCGATCAACATCTCAGTCAGTTCTTCACGATCATTAAATCCATACTCAAATATAAGCTTTTCTACACTAGCTTCAGTAAGCCTTGGACCTAAGATTCGCTTTAACTCGTCAACCGAAGTGATTTCTTCTAATTCATAATCATAGAAATAATGCAGATAATAGTTCTTGAATTCTTCAGCATTTTTGAAGCCTTCAGCTTTACTAAACGCCTCTAAATCTGCTTCTTTAATGGCCGCTAAGCTGACATCTGGCTTTATAAAAGCCATTAACACTGTAAACATTACTAAAATCGCCAGGACACGTTTCATGTTCTTCCCCCTATAGTTCAACATTTAAAATTTGGGTAATACATCTACTATATATCTATTTTTTCTTTACCTTTAATTTAATGGCCTTGCTTGTATTACCAGCCGAATCCTTCAAATAAACATGTAAAGTCGTGTTGGCCTTTTGTTTTTTTACTTTAATGGAAAACACCCCTGATTTAGCTGCCTTCCCTGAGCCAATTACTTTTTTCCCAACCTTAACGGTGACTTTAGTATTTGGTTCCGATGTGCCTTTCACTGAGGTTGATTGATTCGTAAATTTATTCACTTGCTTAAGCTTTGGAGCTGTCTTATCTTTAACCGTTACGGTTACTGCTGGACTTTTATTACCAGCGCTATCTGTTACTTGAATGGTTAGCTTGGTGCCAGCCTTTAGCAGGGATTTCATTGAAGTCTTAAACAAGCCCTTTTTATCAGTTTTGCCTTTAGCGATAATGGCACTCCCTTTTTTAACTGTAATGGATGCTCCCACTTCAGCTTTACCTGTGATGGTTTTGCTATTGTCCTTCACCATGTTTACGGTTGGTTTACCTGGCGCAGTTACATCCTTTACCTTCCTATTTACCGGCCAGCTTTCATTTCCCTTTTCATCCACCAATTTGACTGAAACAGCCTGATTGGCTTTTTGCTTAGGAATAGTTAGCTTGACTGTGAATGGCCCTGTATAATCAACTGTTTTTAACTTTTTGCCGGAAACCAGGATGTTTCCTTTAAATGCTGATTTATAAGATACGGTGACCGTTGTATCCTTATCCGTAATCTGGCTTACTTGTGGAGAAGCTAGTAAACGATACTTCAGTGCATTTTGGGCGTTTACTCTCTTATAGTGATAATATTTGTTCGTTTTTGGATGTTTCATGGCAGTACCTGTCTGTTTTAAACGGTAAGCCACCTGTTCATTCGTCAAATGAGGCTCTTTAGCCAAAATTAACGCAGCTACGCCAGCGACCACGGGTGAAGCCATTGATGTTCCTGACATTTTTCCATATTTACCTTTAGGCAAAGTAGAGACAATCTCGCTTCCCGGTGCCGCAATATCAATCGTTGCTCCATAATTTGAATAATATGCTTTTGTATCATTTTTTGTTGTTGCCGCAACAGAGAGCACATTCTTGAAAGCAGCTGGATAACTTGATTCCGCTAATGATTCATTTCCTGAAGCAGCTACTATAAGGACTCCTTTTTTATAGGCAGCCTGTACACTTTCATCAAAAGCTTTTGAATACTGACTAGTCCCCAGGCTCATATTAATAATGTCAGCACCAGAATTCACTGCATATTGAATACCTTTAATAATGTCTGACGTAAATGCCATTGATTTAAAGAATACGTTAACCGGAATGATTTTTGTCTCTGGTGCTACACCTGTACCGCCAACACCATTATCAATAGACGCTGCGATAATCCCAGATACATGAGTACCATGTTGACTAACAGGCATGGATGTTTTAGATCCAGTCAGAACATCATACGGTTTAATGAAGTGACCCTTCAGATCAGGGTGCTGTAAGTCAAACCCATCATCCAATATAGCTACATTGGTTTTTGATCCTTTTGAAGAATCCCACGCCTGGCTTGCTCCAATTTTAGTTAAATGCCACTGCTTCGGAAATTCAGGATCTGTAGGATTCGCAAGCAATTGAACCTTATAATCAGGTTCAGCATAAAGCACACCTGGATTTTTCTTTATTTCCTTTAAAAATGATTGCATAGATTTATTCTTTGGTTTATCCAGTGTAATTAAATTAGATTTCTTCTCCAGATATTGAGCACCAAACTTCAAAAATTGATTGAGAATCTTAGAGTCTACCATTCTCACAATTACACGTTCATCAGCTGCCGCAGACTGTTGACCCTTTCCTGATGCATCCACCTGCGCTAGCGGGCTAATAACGAGTGACAAAAATAGGACAAAAGCGATTATTTTTTTCATTTCTAGTTCCCTTCCACATTTTCCGTAGTTACCTTCATTTTACCACATATTTATTTCTAAATTCTTACTAATTTACCATATTTCTGTCGAAATGTCTGTCTTACTACTTTTTCCTGTGTTACTATAAAATAGGAGATTAGTAGAAAGGGAGAGGTCATATTGAAGAAAAAAAAAGTAGTTGCTTTTGCAGCAGCAGCGATTATAGCGGCTTCTTACGCCGATTCTGCTTCCGCTGATTCCCATACCTATACAATCAAAAAGGGAGACACTTTGTCTGCCATTGCTAATAAAAGTGGGACAACAGTCGCAGCATTGAAGCAGCTAAATAACCTGAAGTCAGATCTGATATATCCTAATCAGGTTCTAAATGTAAAGAAAACCAGCACGACTCCAACTGTGAAACCAAAGGCAAAAACTTCGCCTGTAAATACATCCACAGCCAAAACATACAAAGTCGTTGCCGGTGATAATCTATCCAAAATTGCATCTAAGCACAAAATTACCGTAACCAATCTTATGCGCTGGAATAATCTAAAAAGCACTGTCATCTATCCAAACCAAGTGCTTAAGGTATCCAATTCAACTAATAATAATGGACCTGTTGCAGCACCGGCACCTAAACCTGCACCAAATACCAACGTTCAGCCTGCTAAACCACCAACCTCTAATACGAGCTATATTGTCAAAAAAGGGGATACATTAGGCCGAATTAGCAAAGCATATGGTACAACTGTTGCCCAACTCAAACAGTTGAACAACCTTAAATCTGATATGATTTATATCGGACAAAAATTGGTTCTTTCAGGTAAAGCTTCCACAAAGCCTGCTACTCCAGTGACAAAGGAAAAGGATGAGTTAAGCGGATCATCTGCCTTTGCAAAGAAATTGATTGAAGAGAGTAAAAAGGTATTGGGTGTTAAATACGTATTTGGAGGAACTACTGTTAAGGGATTCGATTGCAGCGGGTTCATTTATTATGTGTTTAACAAAGCAGGACATAGCATCAATCGCTATTCAGCTGCAGGTTATTATGACCGTTCTTATTATGTAGACACTCCGCAGCCAGGTGATCTTGTCTTTTTCGAAAACACCTATAAAAAGGGGATTTCTCACTTAGGTATTTATATTGGGGACAATCAATTCATTAATGCTGATAACAGCGGAGTAAGAATCGTCAGTTTAAGTAATTCCTATTATAAGAAGCATTTCTCAAGCTTTAAGAGATTTTACTAATAGAATTGAAAAAACGCCATGTAGCAGGCGTTTTTTTCATTACCATATACATACATAGACAATAGTTTTAAAACCATTTAATATATAATTATTGTGTGTATGACTTTTAATTACATGATGCTACTTGCAGAATTTAGCAAAGTTTGATATAAGTTAATATAATTGTATTAGTTGGTTTCGTCTCTTGGTATTTGGTTAAATATGTAATGAAGACTTTAAAACTACTACATGGGAGGAGACCCTTCATGAAGAAAGTAATCACTTATGGTACGTTTGACTTGCTGCATTGGGGACATATCAATTTATTAAGAAGAGCAAAAGAAATGGGTGACTACCTTGTTGTGGCCATCTCATCTGATGAATTCAATAAATTAAAAAATAAGAAATCCTATCATAGCTTTGAAAATCGCAAAATGATTCTTGAAGCGATTCGTTATGTAGACGAAGTAATTCCTGAGCATACATGGGAACAAAAAATTCAGGATGTTATTGATCACGACATCGATATTTTTGTTATGGGTGATGATTGGGAAGGTAAATTTGATTTCTTGAAGGAATACTGTGAAGTGGTCTATTTACCACGTACAATCGGTATTTCGACATCTCAAATTAAAGAAGATTTATTTGCAGTTAATAAATAAGCAAAAAACTATCCAGTGTGGTTGGGTAGTTTTTTTTTCGTCCACTCCATCAAAAACGAAGAGAAAGACTCTGTTCTCCTTCAGTCTTCCATAAGCTTTAAGCCATACGCCTTTTTTCATTTCAACTATTTTCCATACGCCTGAACAATCTCATTATTGAAAACACCACATCAGTGCATGCCATTTAACCCGTTCTATATTTCCCTATAACTCAATCACAGGGTAATCAGACTCCCCCTCTTAGCTTCTAAATGAATAGCTAATTTGTACAAATAAAAAACCCTGACTATAGTCAGAGCAAAATTATTTAAATGGCTCCTTATAATCATTTCAACATTATTTTTTGAGTCCCTTTTGCAAACTCTTTATAGATACTGTTTATGCGAACAAAGTTCTCTGCAGTGTTCGTTGCTTTATTATTAGCCAAATCTTTCAGGTTTTGTTTACTCAAATGATTATAGGATACCTCATATTGTGAACCCGGACCATCATTTTTCCACGGCATGAATTGCATCGCTCTTGATACTTTTTCAAATTTATTATTTTTAATCGTAGGATTGGAGGCACCGCTGACTAAAATACCTCTTTGCCCATTCTTTTTGGCATCTACATCAATAATCGTATTTCCAGTGATAATAGTGTTAGACCAGTTCATCACACGAATTGCATCTTTACGCATTTTTTTGATTGTATTGTTCTTTATAGTAACGCGATCGTGATATTTGCTGCCAGAATATTTATGTGTTCCAATAGCCCGATCTAAATTCTGAAATGTATTTTTTTCAATGGTAATATTTTTATTGGGAGTCTTATCATACTTACTCCATTTTTGACTCCAGCCATTTGTCGATTTATCAGGAGGAATTAATAAATGTGTTGCCAGAAATAATGGCTTTTTCAGTTGCATCCATCTCAATAAAATGGCCGGAATACATATTTCGGAATGTAATTCCTTTGATGGTTACATTCTTATTATGTCCGGCGATAATAGCAAGGCTATCTTTTATATAGTTTAAATTAATAGTAGCATTGCCTTCACCGATAAAGGAGATATTCTTTTCTCCTTTGTATCCACCATAAACACCACTCTTACTTGCTTTAGCAGGACTGATCAACTGAAACATCGATTTTGACGCCTTAAATTTGGACGTTCCACTTTTGCTTCCTTTCACAAGTGTGGCTCCATTTTTCAAGCGAATGGTCACATTAGATGGAACATATAAAGTGTTAGAGATTGTATAGGTACCCTTCGAAAGCACCAATGTCCCTCCGCCGTTCTTTTCGAATAATTCCAAGTACGACCTAATCAAATAATAGTGTTTGGTTGAACTATTGTACGTAGAGTATCCTTTATATGACTTATCCTTCGGACTGCTTGATGGTGATATTGTGTATACCTTGCCTGCAGCGGATGCTAGTTCTGCATGGAGACTAATTGGTATAGTCAGCAACAGAAGAAAAATCAGCATACATTTAGTAATACGCAAAGAATTCCCCCTTTGATTTATCTTGGTGTTTTTTAACCTGTTTTTATTTTACCATAATTTTCAAACAAACTAACTAGCAGCATAAATCCCAAAGGTAAAAAAATTAAAAGATCACCATAAAAAAGAAGACCTTTTGTATATACATTCCAACAAATTTCTACATTAAAACTTATTTTTATACATATATCCAGTCTATAAATGTATTATAATAGAATTTGTATTAAAAATATTTCAAAATGGGGTTACTTTATGCGGGCAGAAAAAAGAAAAGGAAAGAAAAAAAGGACTTGGGTTAAAGTCTTATTAATTGTGATAGGTCTTTTATTGCTAGCTGGCGGGGTTTATGCTTATATGGTTTATAATTCACTGAATAATGCTGTTGAAAGTATGCATAATCCAACCGAACGTGACGGTTCCAGCAAAAGAACTGAAAAAGTGAGTTTAAAAGATAAAACACCATTTTCTGTACTTCTACTTGGAGTGGATGAAAGAGAAGGGGATAGGGGTCGTTCAGACACGATGATTGTCCTTACTGTTAACCCCATCCTTGAATCTGTGAAGATGGTAAGTATTCCAAGGGATACAAGAACAGAGATTATTGGGAGAGGTACACAAGATAAAATCAATCATGCCTATGCTTTTGGCGGTGTTGAAATGTCAATGGATACTGTCGAAAACTTCCTTGATATCCCGATTGATTACTATGTAAAGGTCAATATGGAAGGCTTTAAAGAAATTGTCGATGCTGTGGGCGGAGTAACGGTTGTAAACGATTTAGACTTCACTTCTGAGGGACATCATTTTGCTGAAGGTACAATTGATCTTAACGGTGAAGAAGCATTGGCATATTCACGTATGCGTAAACAGGATCCACGTGGTGATTTTGGCAGACAATTGCGTCAGCGCCAGGTTATCCAGGCCGTCATTAATGAAGGAGCAAGCCTCACTTCACTAACCCGTTTCGATTCTATTTTTGATGCCTTAGGTGATAACGTCAAAACAGATATAAGTTTTTCTCAAATGGTTAGCATCCAACGCAACTATAAAGAAGCGGCCAAATCACTGGAGCAAATTCAGATAGAGGGTAAAGGAACAACCATTGATGGAATCTATTACTACCAAGTGTCCGATGAAGATAAAACTGAACTTCAAAATACTTTAAATAAACATTTGCAGGTAAATAAATAATAAAGATGAAAGCCAAGGGGTAAGCACTGTATCACTTACTCCTTGGCTTTTATTAATTGTTAATTTTTATCACCCAAAACTAATTTAGAAAGTTCCCCCAGGAAGCTTCTGTAGTAATTTCTCTCGTAGTGATGCGGCCCACTGCCACCATATGGATATTCAAGACTAGCTTTGTAATTATATTTACGGAGATCAATAACTTTAGTTGAAGGTACCTTTGTAATAAAATAGTTATTCATTTTATCCCATGTATGGTTAATAAATTTTATATCAGTCTTACTGAATTTCTTATCTTTACTAAAGCTCGAAACTTGGTCCTTATCATTTATATAAGCGTCTGATAAGCAACCCCAATTGAGAATAATTTTATTTTTATCTACTACTTCTAAAAGTCTAGCAATAAATTCATCACAAGCAGATTGCCAAACCTTCCAGAATTGAGGATCTCGGTTATCGAATTGGCTAGTCTCTTTTAAGATATGATGTTTATAGTAGTAAGATTGATGCATGTCTCCATTTTGCCCTAAATATCTTCCATCAGGCAGCTTTCTGCAACCATGAACAGCATCTACAAAAAAGTCTAAAATAACGTAGTCACTGCCACTCCTTTGTAATTCTTCAAAGGTTGTTTTTTCATATTCTCTCGCAATATTCATCAAGACTTTTTCTGGAACATCATTAAATAATGTCTTATCAAACTCAATCTTTTTACTTGTGGCACTTATTAATGAAATCCAAAAATGGCTGTAATCTAAGCTAAAATAATATTTGTAATCAGGATTGAAATATGGATTAGAGCTATTAAATGCAGCTCTTGAATAACAACTTCCCAAAATACTCAATCTTATAGGTGATTTCGCAATGGGTTGGATATTGAATCTCATTTCATTTTCGATTATACATTTGATTGCAAAATTTGAGTGATCCAGCATCAATTCTACTTTTTCAGGATATGATAATCGGAATTTCCTATCAGATTCTCCATTATCTATATAAAGCATGATTGTATAAAGATACTCCTGATTTACATCGATATCAGATAAGAGGATATTTGTATTCATATCGATGGTTAAAGTTTTATCCTCAATTTTTGAATTGATTTCTTTATACAAAATCATTTCAGCATCGTTGACAACCTTACTTACCCTGAAAAGTCCGCATTTCAACTCATGAAGAAGCTGATCATCAATGTTTGAAAGATTAACCACAATCTTATTCTCAGATACATGTTGAACATCCACTGCTGGATATAGTTTTTCAGCTCTTATGGCTAAATTTTTATTCGTTGTTAAATATAACTTGGATTTAATACTATCACTAAATTCAAAGTGAGTATGGGTAAGTTCTTTTTTTGATAAGATTGGAACCTCAATTGAAACGTTTTGATCAGTTAGCTCCGCCATAAAATCCATATTATTAACTGAATCATAGCCTATGCTTTCTAAGTCATTGTAAGCTAACATGAATTTATTAGAACCAACTTTATTCAATAAAATACTTTCAGAATAGATAAGGGTATCTTTAAAAACACGTTTTTTCAAATAAATATTAAGGAGAGGGAAATTTCCTATCTCCTTAATATTCAATAGAATATGATCCTTATTTATCTCAATATCTTTTAATTCTATCGTTTCTTTACATTTAGTGATATTGAGAGCAAGTGTATTATTCCCCTTATTCATCGGGTTAATCTGCGCAACTTGACATATCTTTATGGAATCCGTGGATTTAATCTTTTCCTTCAAGCTTGGATTTACTTTTAATTCATAATAGTTTTCACCATTATAAATATAGACCCAAACAACCTGTCTTGAAAGGTTGTTTAGGATAAATTGTTCTGTAAATAAGGAATAGTCCAGTCTAAGCTCATACTCTCCGGCATAACCTGTTACTTTCATTTCAGAAAACTGAGTATAGGAACCAACTGCATAACGGGTCATATCTTTTAGCCGAATCTCAGCTTTTAAAGTATCAAAATTTTTTTCACTGCTGAACTTAATGATAAGAAATTGTTCTTCAAAAAGAATATTTTTTAATGTAAAC
This sequence comes from Pradoshia sp. Z6_59, assembly GCF_058267515.1. NCBI lineage: Bacteria > Bacillati > Bacillota > Bacilli > Caryophanales > Bacillaceae > Pradoshia > Pradoshia sp. Z6_59. The sequence continues at coordinate 29,217 of NZ_JBZCPP010000011.1, read as the reverse complement.
ATCTCTCATCCTCCAATGGATATAGATTCCTTCTCTCACTTGTCCTTTTTGTCGACCAATTTGGAATGCATTATAGCATCGAATGTTCTTTCACAGTTGTTTTTATCTACGTATTTAAAATACTTTTCTCTCATGGCACCAAATTCTTCTTTTTCATTGAAATCTCTTTTTACATAACCTTTAATTTGATCAATTAGTTGCGGAACAGTAAACACTTGGTCACCAAATAATTCTGTATTCATATCAAGATAGCTTCCCTGAAAAGCATTATATTTTTCTAAATCGAACTGGAAGAATACAACTGGTTTCTTTTGATAGAACATTTCCCATGCGACACTGGAATAGTCAGTAACTAACATAGATGATTTCATCAACAAGGAATTTACCTTTTCTTCGCCATATTGGTAGACCTTTATGTTTGGGTTATCCACATTAAAGGTATCAATATAAGCTTTAAATTTTGGATGTATATAGAAACTCAACTTGATATTATTTTGTATCAATAGTTGACTTAATTCTTCCGATTGGAAGAAACCAACATAATTCTTGTAGTAGTCACTTTCTAAAAACTGATCTTCAGGCAGATCATCCATCCATGTTCGCCAAGTCGGCATCACAAAAATTTCTTTTTCTTCTCCAGACTTATCCTCTAAAACATCCCAACGACAGAAGCCTGTCGTAATAATTTCATCATCGTCATATCCAAAATACTTCTTAATAATATCGTGTTCATAATCAGAAGTCGCGACAAACAGATCTACAGCGTTTTCTCTTGTCTTTCTAAATACATAATCAACTCGTTTTAACGCTGTAACACCATGTTGTAAGAAAACATGCTTTTTCTTGATTAAAGCACGCTTTAATCTTCCCTTCTGAATCCTAATATCGTATGCATGTCCCTTAGATTCAGAGGATATTAAAAGCTTAGCCGCATACATATAAATCATGTATTTAAAGCTCATAAATTCTACAACTTTATCCTTCATTGGTGCAATATTTTCGTAATCTACAGAGTCTTTTTTAATAATATAGTAGAAATCTGATTTTTTATTGTTCTCATAGCAATATTTAAAGAAGTAATATCCATTATCCTGAGCACCTTCTGAGAACTTTTCATAGCTTAGCCAGATATCCTTTTGATCAAAATGATTCTTAAAGAGCCTATATGTGATATAAGCCAGGTTTTCCTTAATTTTATAAGGAAGCGACTCATATTTCGGTTTCTCACGATACGTAAACGCCAGAGTATTCACGGTAGAAATATATGGATATACAAAGTATCCATTGCTAAAGGTGTATGAGTAGCGAACAATTTTTTTATCAATCGCCTTCTTCACCTTTTTAGTTGGATTTTTAATCTTAATCGGGTAGTCTTTGCCGTCCATTTTTATGACTATAAATAAATCGTAGTAGAATGGCTGTAACTCGACCTTAGCTAAATCTACTTCAAATTGGATGGCTAATTTTCCTTCTTTTCTTTTTGTTTGGATAACAGGGAAAAGATATTCAATATCTTCATCTGCTTTTCCTCGGTACTTCAACATAACTTGATCAACAGTAAAATGCTCTGCATCCTTAATTTCAACTTCTGTTGTACCTTTAACAACAGATCTCTTCATACTAAAATCAGTTAAAGAAATCGTGGAAGAAACCATTTCATTGGAGATAGCTATTTTATCATTAACGACCAATGAAAGTTCGTTATATATCGATAAATAAGGTACAAATAACATATTCCCTTTGACAGCAATAGGAGCATAATAACGCTGATGTTTAGGCAACAACGGCTCGTCATAGCAACCAATCTTACCAGTAACAATCATATTATTGTAAGTTAATTCTAAATAAACATCCCATCTGGATACATTGTATTGATAGAGGTCTATGAAATCACTTAGATATAAGGTAAGGTTGTTATTTTGCATATCAATTTCTGTTTCCAGCTCAGATTCCCAGACATCGATATTTCCACGTTCTTTTAAGATCACACGTGCCATTTTTAAATCTTGTATATTCATATCCACTAACTGGAACTGAACAGTTCCATCTTCTTTACACACAAGATTGCTTATATTTATTAAACTTGATACTTTATTATAGGCAATTTGCGGAATCTTAAATCGATCCCCAAAAGTTAGGCCAATTGTATTTTTCGAAGTAATATAGACGATCCCTCTCATATTATCTTCTGCTAAAAAGGCTTGTTGATATCTATTTATTGGACTTTCAAGCCACTCATTAGGCTTGATAAATTGATAAATCTCAGTAGGTTTCTTTTCCTGATTATCGATTAGGATATAAAAACTCCAACTAACATCCGTATCAATTGATATACTAGAGTGCATACCAGTTAAATCAATTTCAATAGATGCAGGGGCTGTTTTATAAAGATTTTTATCAATTATCATTTGTTCATTGCTAGTCGTATTTCTTAAAATCAAATTCCAATCTGATAATTCATTAATTTTTTTCCGGGACAATTCCGATAGTAAGATAGTAAGTCTTCCATCATGGACGGAAATGCCATCGAAATAGAGGTTCTCGGTAATTTCACTAAATCCTGAAGGCCATTCATCCATACCTATTAATGTAAGCTGACCACTACCATTAATATAAGGTACTATACTTAAAACATTCGTAATTTTTATCTTATTTAATGCCTGCTTTGCTTCATTTGTTCCCACTCGATATGCATGAACAATCCGTCCAGACTTTATATTTAGAAATAAATCATATTGAGAATCTGTATCCAACTGAACCCCATCTAAATCTAATACAAAGTGATTGCTTTCATCTGCTTGATGATTAATTAGTACATTTGTTTCAGAATCTCTTTTATTCATTTCGAAATATATATCATCTGCTTGCTTAAAATCGATTTGAGAAACCGCAAAACCTAGTTTATTATTTATGACTTGAACATTTTCCACTGTGACTAAATCATTTACATACGTGCAGTAACTACTATATACTTCCCTTTTATCTCCATAAAGGATAGCCAAGGAATTTTGTAAGGTTAAATAAGGTACAGCAACAGCTTTTGAATGAATATGATAGGAATTTCTATGATATCTAACGGAACGATCCTTATTCTTAGCCACAGGCTGAATAAGCTTAACCGTATTCATATTATCAATAGTAAGTTGCACATCTAGTATAGACTTTATGGGTGAGGAAAAATCAACCTGGTCAAGATTCAAATCAATCGTATAAGCATCTGACTCTCTTGTGACGGTCACTTCATATTCATTTTGATGTTGTGTTTCTCGATCGGTTAATACTATTTTCAGTTCTTTATGTTCACTTAATAAACCTTCTGTAACTGATATAGAAAGTTTGTTTTTATCTATTTTATAAGAACTCATGATTACATCGTTAGTCATTGAAAATTAAGCTCCTTAACTTTATCCTGCTTTATTTATTTCAGAAGGGAGTACGATTGATTGTACTCCCCCTTTACCAAACTAACAAAAAAGCACTATCTATCCGATATTTCGTTTTCTAATTTCTTGTATAATTCTCTTTGAGTTTTCATGATCGGTATATGCAAGATACTCTTTTCTAAGTGCAGCATACTCTTCTTTTTCTTTAAAATCATGACGCGCATACTCTTCTATCAACTCAATTAATCGATTAACTCTAAAAGCTCGATCTCCAAAAAGCTGAGTTTCCATATCTATATAACTACCCTGGTATTTCATGTAATCCTCAAAATCAAATTGATAAAAAAGAATCGGTTTATGCTGATAATACATATCCCAAGCTACACTTGAGTAATCTGTGATTAGCATACTCGACTTCATTAATAGCTCATTAAGTTTTACCTCACCAAATTCATAAATCGTAACTCGTTCATGTTCGGTTTTAAATTGATTAATGTATGCCTTAAACTTCGGATGAATGAAAAAGTTAAGCTTCACATCGTACTCTTCCAAAATGTCAAAAAGAGGCGTAGAGTTTAATAAGGATTTATACTGCTGATAATATTCAGTTTGAACAAACTTTTCTTCAGGCAGATCATCCATCCACGATCTCCATGTCGGCATAATCAAGATGGTCGATTGACCATTAGATTGATCCTCCAGCACATCCCAACGGCTGAGTCCAGTTACGATGATTTCATCCTCATTATAGCCAAAATTATTTTTGACTATGCTTTTCTCATAATCAGAGGAAACGACAAACAAATCAACTGCATTCTTACTTGTCTTTTTATAAATATAATCTACCTTTTTTAAGCCTAAAACTCCATGCTGTAAAAAGACATGTTTTTTGTTACTAATAGCCTTTTTTAAGAGCCCTTTTTGTGCTCTTATGTCATAGGCATGAGCCTTGGATTCTGATGACACTAAAACCTTGGCCGCGTATAAATAAACCATATATTTAAAACTCATATGATGCAGTACTTGGCTTTGCATCGGCCGGACATTTTCATAATCAGGTGAATCCTCTTTTATAATAAAATAGAGCTGCCTATTAACTTGATGATTATAGCAATATTCAAAGAAGTAGAAAGCATTATCCTGAGCACTGTTAGCGAACTTTTCAAAGGACAGCCAAATATTTTTCCGATCAAAATACCATTTCAATAACCAATAGGTCATTAACGCTGCTCTCTCTTTTAACCGATAGGATAAGGATTCGTATCTTTCTTCTTCTTTATATAAAAGAGCTAACGTATTCACCCCAGTGATATAGGGGTATACCCAATAGCCATTTGAATAGTGGTATTCCTGTTTACTGAACTGTTTATTAACACGCCACTTCACTCGTTTTGAAGGGTTTCTCAAGCGCACCAAGTATTCCATACCCATGAATTCAACAGCAATGTAGAAATCCCAATAGTAATTTTCTAATTCAAGCTGAGCGATATCAATATTGAAATAGACAATACGGTCGGATCCTCTCTCTTTAATACGCTCTAAAGGAAATTCATATTTGATTGAATCAACCTTACTTCTATACTGAAGGACAAGACTCTTCACAGAAGCTAAACTGCTGACTTCCTTAAAATCAAGCACCACTTTTCCTTTAATAGTGCTTCCATGCATATGAAACTTTTTAACTTTAGCTTTAATATTTAGTTTTTCACTTCTAATCGTTGTGGGGTCTCCTATAACGATTGAAAGGCCATTATAATCCGTGATATAGGGAACTAAGACATTTACACCAGGAGTAGGTAACTCCACCAAGTATCGTTCATATTTGGGACCAAATTTCACATCATACGTTCCAATTCTGTATCTATCGGAACATTCATCTTCAATATATAAATCCCATCTCGAGAACTGATTATAATGTTGTGTGACAAACTCGGATAAATTGATTTGGACATCTATATCATTACTCTCAGCAATCACCTGGATCTTCTCAATCCATTCGAGTTTTGATTTTCTTTCCACTAATACGATTTTTAATACATCATGATTACATGTACAATTTATCAGTTTAAATGATATGGCCTTCTTCTCTATATCAATCGATAAGTCCCGAATTACTTTTTTTGATAAATTATTTTTCGATTCTGATAAGAGCCTTGTGTCACCAATTGTTAAACACAATCGGTTACGCTTAACAGAGGCTAGAATCTCCTGACTTCCATGAAGCAATTGTGGAGAGCATGCATATTTCAGCTTCTCTTTTAAATGTTTCATGCGAACAGTAAGTCTATAATACGCTTTATCAGTTCTAACTAATACATCATAATGAGCAGGGGTCTTAATCTCCATTTCTTTGACCTCTTTGAGATTAAAATTGAAATGGATTATACGTTCTTTAACCATTATCTCAACCGGATAACTAGCCTGCGTGTTTTTATTCTTCAATATAAGTGAGTAAGACTTTGCAGATTGGTCAATTGTTTCAAAGGCCCCTGTTAGACAGCCATCTTTCATATCGATATCTACTAGTTCAAGTTCCTTCAATTCATATACGCCCTTTATACATATTGTGTAATTTTAAAATGTCTTTACATAACGAAACAACTTCACGATAACCAAAAAGTCCAGATATAAAGAACTACCCCATAAAAATTAAGGGATAGTCTAAAACTTTATGAATATTTTATTTGGCCAGTTCTTGATTATGAACAATGTCACTCATAATCTTAAGGACATCTTCACGTAAATCTTCATGCTGTAAAGCAAACTCTATTGTTGTTTTAACAAAACCTAATTTTTCACCTACATCATACCGCTTACCTTCAAAATCATAGGCAAAGACACTTTGTGATTGGTTTAAGGTCTGAATAGCGTCTGTTAATTGGATTTCGCCGCCTGCACCTGTTTCCTGATTTTCTAAAATCTCAAAGATTTCAGGAGTTAGCACATAACGTCCCATGATTGCCAGGTTAGACGGTGCATTACCCTTAGCAGGTTTTTCTACAAAGTTAGAAACTTGATAAAGTCTGCCGTCCTTACTGCTAGGATCAATAATTCCATAGCGATGAGTCTCATTTTCCGGTACTTGTTGAACACCAATTACTGATGAACCAGTTTCGTTAAATTGTTGAATCAACTGTTGAGTACATGGAGTGTCATTTTGAACAATGTCATCTCCCAATAATACAGCAAATGGTTCATCACCGATGAAATGTCTCGCACACCATACGGCATGTCCCAAACCTCTTGGCTCTTTTTGTCTAACATAGTGTATATTAGCAAGATTAGATGAATATTGAACTTTCTCGAGAATATCCAACTTTCCTTTTTCTAAAAGGTTCTGTTCAAGCTCCATTGCACGGTCAAAATGATCTTCTATCGCTCTTTTTCCTTTTCCAGTAATAATCATGATTTCTTCTATTCCAGAAGCAACAGCTTCCTCAATGATATATTGAATAGTTGGTTTATCTATAATTGGAAGCATTTCCTTTGGAACTGATTTAGTAGCAGGTAAGAATCTTGTTCCTAATCCTGCAGCAGGTATAATTGCTTTTCTTACTTTTTTCAAAACTAATTTCTCCCTTCAATCTATAAGTCTCTATAATTCTAGTAAACTTTAATATCCCAAGTTCATTGGATTATCGTACTATATCATAGGATATATAACAAACGAATGCATTAAGAGTCATTATAACCTTTCCAACAGAAAGGACGTTTTGTGAATTCTCGAGCTTCCTTTTTTAATATAGGAAGTTATTTTGATTTCTGATGCCATTTCCAGGCACTTGCAATAATATCTTCTAAATTAATCTTTGCCTGCCAACCTAATTCATCATATATTTTACTTGCAGAGGCAACGAGTCTGGCAGGATCACCGGAACGACGGTCTGCATAATCAATATTTGCTTTTATTCCAGTAATTTTTTCACATGTTTCAATCACTTCTTTGACTGAGTATCCTTTTCCATTCCCCAGATTATAGGTGGCTGTAGACTTTTTACCATCAAGTAAGGCATTTAACGCCAGGATATGTGCGTTCGCCAGATCAGTCACATGAATATAGTCTCTTATACATGTTCCATCAGGCGTATCATAATCTGTGCCAAAGACAGATATTTTTTCACGTTGTCCTAATAAATGTTGAAGTATGATTGGAATTAAATGAGTTTCAGGATCATGACTTTCTCCAATCTCCGCTGATTCATGAGCGCCTGCTGCATTGAAATAGCGTAATACAATATAATTTAGCCCATATGCTTTCGAAAAGTCTTCTAAAACATGCTCAATCATTAGTTTAGAACGGCCGTATGGATTAATAGGATTCGTTGGTTGTTCCTCATTAATTAAATCCACATTAGGGATACCGTACGTAGCCGCAGTGGAGGAAAAGATAAAATTCATCACATTGTGTTTTTTCATGCTATTTAATAATGTCAAAGTAGCCGCGACATTGTTTTGATAGTACTTATATGGTTCCTGCACAGATTCACCAACCAAGCTATTTGCAGCAAAGTGCATGACAGCTTTAATTGGATAAGTAGTAAAAATTTGATCTAAGACTGATTCATCGCCAAGATTTCCCTCGACAAAAACAGCTTTAGGATCCACTAAAGATCGAAACCCAGTTGATAGATTATCCAAAATGATAACTTCTTCCGTTTTTATCAGCTCTTTCACTAAATGACTTCCTATATATCCAGCGCCACCAACTACTAAAATCATGCTATATGCTCCCTTCGGTGGTTCAAAAATTTAATTTCATTAATATAATATAATAAGATACTAACACAAATAGAGTAACTATGAAACAGACATATATTTCACTACAAAGAGTCTAATTACCCATACTTCCAAATTTATTTAGGTGAACACTCATTTTCTAAATACTTATATATATCAACGGATTATCCATATTTTACAAATAAAAAGCCATTAAAAATGTCGGCAGCCTCATATTACTATTCAGGAAATCTTACCCTTTCAATTTTTTATTCAGTTTAGTAACAACTTTCCTACTATAGTTTCCACAGCCGATAAACTTATACCCTTAACAGCACCAATCTGCGTTGCTCTCTAAAAGAATCCTATCTATTTCCGCTAATTTAACTTGCCATATCCAATTTCTAATACGCTCCTAACCACAGTTACATTAGCAGGTATAACCGTTCAATAATAATCACGGTCTCAAGTAACACTATATAAACGCCTTCATAATCAGTAAATAGTCACATTGCTGGAACTAATGGAAATGGATGCTCATAATGCCAACTATAAATACTTGTTCTGATACGTTTAACACTTTATACACAATCGAAAGTCTATTATTTAGTGGACCCTCACCAATCAAAAAAAAGGAGCCAAAATATTGGTCTCCTTCAAGGCTATTATGATTTATCTAAATCCATTATTTTTCAAATTAGCATATGTTGATTTACTAATTTAATTTACCTATAAATACTCATTAGCTTCACTTTTATTTCTTCGACAAATTCCTGTGTTGTTAAAGAGGAATCATTCATACCTCTTTCATAGGCAGATTTGATTACATCCATAAACGCTTGTGATTGCTGATCATTCATTATATCCTTGGACTTCATTTCGTTCCTCATATCACTTTCCCCTTATTTTCTATCCTAATCATACTAAATCTACTATATTATGTAAATTTAAATTTCATCGTTTTACATTAATATTTGATGACATATGTAACAGCACGCTAATTTACGATTTATTTGTAAATGTTTTTAGTATTTTGATAATTCAATATCAATTATAAACTAATCCTCATAATAAGACTATTTACTTATTATGTTAATTTCAATTTCGCATATTTTTTAATTGTAAGCAGATATTAAGTTGAGATAAGAATATTAGAATCTCATGAACTGTTCTAAATATACCAAATAGAATTTGTTTAACAGAATATTAATACCCGTATATTCCTGCCACTATTTCAACAAGTGAATAAAGGATTAAAAACACAATAAGTTTAGTGAGGGTTAAAGTAATCTGCCATGAGACCAATTTCATAGTCCCACTTTAGTAAAGTCAGGCTTTTATATCCTTAATATACTACTGAAAAAGCTTCCCGCTCCTTAGCTGATTACTATATAGAACAGATCCATTCAAGCATTATAAAACGTATAGAAATATCCTATTCAGGACATCTCTTTTGTGCTAAAATTTGGAAAACAAGAGAGGTGAGCTATGAAGCGATTTTGGGTTACGGTTGTAACCGCTCTTCTTTGTATCGGATTTTTAGTCTTTGGAAATCAACATTACCATGCGGAAATTGAGAAGACCCGTGCAGAAGCGTACAAGCAATACACGGAGGATCAGGCAAATCAGAGCCTAGAAGAAGCACAACTCGAAAAGGAACGAAAATCAATTAATGGCCAGCAGAAAAAAAAGCTAAAAGAAGCCCAAAAGGTGATCAAAAAAGTGTACGATGATTCGAAGCATCAAAGCACTGAATTAAAAGGGGTACTACAGAACCTAACTCCTCTAATTGAACAAAAAGAAAAGTGAACTGACCACGACTGAGAATATTCAGTCTTTTTTTCTGCAAAAAAGAATCCGTCCTTTTACCTATTTTCGGGACAAAAGGATTATTTTAGAATTAGGAGGGAATATATATTTTATATACTGAACAAAATGAGGTGCTAAAATGATACTCCTAAAACATCTTTGGTATGAATATAGACTAAAACGCCTTATCAATAAAGCAGATTCCTGTACTAATCCTGAAATGAAAAAGGATTTAAATAAAAAAATCTATGACTTACATTTAAAGCTTAACGAAATCGATAAATATTACATCTCCTCAGGTGAACAATCTAATGGATGACCCATTCATATAAATGGAGTAGAATTGGGGTACACTCTGACCATTCTACTCCATAAAACAAAATCATCTTCTCTCCATTTCGATTAACCGGGCAATATATTGTAAAACGTCCTCTCTTAGCTCTTCATTTTTCAAAGCAAAATCAATCGTAGTCTTGATAAACCCTAGCTTCTCACCTACATCATATCGTTCTCCTTCAAATTCATAGGCATAGACACGCTGGGTTTGATTGAGCTTCTGAATGGCATCGGTCAACTGAATTTCACCGTCTGCTCCTATTTCCATCTCACCTAGAAAATTAAATATCTCTGGCTTGAAAATATATCGCCCAATAATGGCAAGATTAGAAGGTGCTGTCCCTTTAGCCGGCTTTTCTACAAAGCTGCCTACCAAATGGCAACGCCCATCCATTTGAATAGGATCGATAATACCATACCGGTCGGTTTCACTTTCAGGAATAGCTTTAATGCCAATAACTGATGAATCAAGAACCTCATACTGTTCAATCAATTGCTGTAAGCACGGCTTATCATGAACCACAATATCATCTCCGAGCATTACAGCGAATGGCTCATCACCGATAAAATTACGCGCACACCAGATGGCATGACCGAGACCTTTTGGTTCCTTTTGACGGATATAATGGATATTCGCAAGCTCAGAGGGTTTTTGTACCTCCTCCAATAAATCAAATTTACGTTTTTCCTTCAGATTATGTTCCAATTCAATAGCATGATCAAAATGATCCTCAATGGCTCTCTTTCCCTTACCTGTCACGATGATAATGTCCTCAATCCCGGATGCAACGGCTTCTTCAACTATGTATTGAATAGTCGGTTTATTTACAATTGGCAGCATTTCCTTCGGCATCGCCTTTGTTGCCGGTAAAAACCTAGTTCCAAGACCTGCTGCAGGTATGATTGCTTTCTTAATTTTTTTCATAGGAATCCCCTTTATCAACAGTTTAATCATTCATTCTATATGATTAATACCCCAATTCCCATTATATTCCTACAAAAATAAATAAACATTCTGCTCAAATCAGTTTGTTTTGAAGAAAGTAGGGGGTTAACGGTATTTATTAGTAACGATCCCTCCTGGTCCAGGTTGTCATGATTGTATCTAGTCCTTCACTTAGATTGTTTGCGACTCGCTTTTATTACCCATATTATATTGGATGCCATGTTTTACAGGTTTGATTCCTTCTATTTATTACTTATTGGGTAATTAGAAGGATAGAGTCATACAGAAAGAATACTGAAATCCGACATGTACATAACATGAAAAATGTAATAATAACCATCTCAAAAACTATATTGACAGTAACTTATACAAATTGATATCGTTAAAATAGAAATAATAAATAAAAATATATTTTTCTATTTATTGACAAAATGCGACTTTGGTCCCTGTTTTATATTTAATACATTTTGTACCATTATATTAAACGTCGAAAAAGCAAAGCTATTGAAAACTAGTGACGCAAAACTAAAGGGACTAAGGCTTGTCTCACGCTAAGTCAGCCAGTTACCAAAACAAGGAGGCGCCAAATTGAATTACTATCAAACTCCTGAGGAAATGTACAGAAAAAGAAAACTTAAAAAGACTGCAACCTATGCTGGCCTAATTGTAGTAGCTGTCGGAATCATTTTAGGATTACAAGTGCTGCTATACAATATGTAAAAAAAGAGTGGAACTATGGGTTCCATTCTTTTTTTAATTCTTTCTTCTTAACATTTAATGCAGAAGAGGGTTCTATCTAAATAATTAAAATTTGAGGTTCTCTTATTAGAGGATATTGTAAATTTATTAATAGTATTACTAGTATTGAGGAATATTTCGGAGGCTTATTTATAGTAAAAAAGCGAAAAAAGTCGTAACGTTTTCTCTACTTTTTGAAACACTCTTTATTTATTAAGAAAATAAAATAATCTACTTCTATATAATTCTCCGTAAACCATTGTACGTCTTGATACATTTAGAGAATACTGGGTTTAACTTCTATCTTAGTCTTTTGAATTAGTGCAACACCCAGCTATTATTTCGACGTAAAACCCTTAGGATTATTCTTATGCTAATTCCAAGCATCAGTAATGATTTTTTCTAAGAATCATACTGCGGTTTCCAACCCAATATGTCTTTTGCTTTCTGTGACGAAGCAATTAAGACAACAGGATCTCCAGCTCTTCTTTCTTTTACTTCTGCTGGAATAGGATATTTTGTTATATGTCTTGCTACATCAATAACCTGTTTAACAGAGTATCCATTCCCATTTCCCAGGTTAAAGATATCACTAGCATTTCCTTTTCTTAAATATTCTAATGCTTGATAATGTGCTGATGCTAAATCCATTACATGAATATAATCACGGATGCACGTTCCATCCTCTGTAGGCTAATCATCACCAAACATATAAACTTTATCCCGTTAAAGACCAAGCGGAACCTGCAAAACCAAAGGAATAAGATGTGTTTCCGGGTCATGCATCTCTCCAATATTTCCACTCTGATGAGCTCCAGCAGCATTAAAATATCTTAAAGAAACATAATTAATATCATATCCTTGATCAAACCATTTCATCATTTTTTCCATGGCAAGTTTAGTCTCACCATAGGTGTTGGTTGGATTCGTTTCATTATCTTCAACTATAGGAATATTCTTTGGTTCTCCATAAGTAGCTGCCGTGGAGGAAAATGCTACCTTTTTGACATTAATATTTTTCATGACATCCAATAAACACATCATGCTTAGCAGCAAAATGAATAACAGCTTCGATATTATGAGTCTTAAAGACACAATCTAAAGCTTCCTTATCTCTAAGATAAATTTCATAAAAATGATTAACATCTACTGCCTCTCTATGCCCACTTTGTAAATTATCAACAATAACCACTTCTTCGTTCTGGTCTAAAAAGTACTTTACTGTATGTGAGCCAATGTAGCCTGCTCCACCTGTAATGAGTGTCGCCATCTTAACACCGCTTTTGCTTACCTTATTCACCATTCTTATTTTAGGTTTCTGACAAACCAGCTGGAGCAATCAAATTGAACAAACTGTAGCGATGGAGAGTGAAAAAAAGCAAGCTGAACAAAAAAAAAAATGAACACAGAAAAGAGCATCGGCTCTTTATATAAGAATGTTAAAAATCAAGAACTAAAGAGCCCGCTTGAACAAGGAATCAGTAAACATGGAAAAGCCAAAGTTTTGATTGCAAGTTCCAAAGCATTGGGCGATCAAGAGAGCGGTCTCGGAAAAACGATTGGTCAGGCATTACAAGACGAGTTTGGAGAGGGTATTGTGGTATCTCATATAGAATTTAGCGGTACATCCACCGAATTAATAGAAACAGGTCTAATCAGCGTTTATCAGGATGCCAACCCTGATGTCCTGATTCTTGAAGCTTTCACATTGGCAGATAACGGAGTTGTGAAAGTGGAGGAAAATCACGAAAATATTGCAGCTATTATCCAAGAATTGATCTATCAATGAGGATCTTTTTGTCATTCTGATGCCGCCTCACCCATTTCCAAATGCGATCATCTACCCACAACAAGTAGATGCCTTAAAGGAATATGCAGCAGAAAATAACATCACATATATTGATCACTGGGCTGAATGGCCTGATTATAAGAATGACACCGAATTGATGGAGTACTTGAAAGAGGATAAGAGCGCTCCGAATGAACAGGGAATTCAAATTTGGAGCAATGAGGTATATGAGTTGTTCGGAATTAAAATGAAGTAGGACGGGGGATTCCCCCATTCTACTTATGCCTGGATATGGTTAGGTCGAAGGGTTGGAAACAAGCCTTTACGAGTGGACAAATAGTATTGATTTAGCCTTTCTTAAAACATCCTTCTTAATATATATTAATCAACCTTAGGAATATATTTTTGAGGGAATATCTAGGAAGGAGTATAAATTTTTCAACACTAAAAAAGCAAAGAAATTGTACTGCTCCCCAAAAGATAGAGTGAACTGCTCCCCAAATGTTAGACACCTCTAACATTTGGAGGAGCAGTTTTTTATGGCCAAATATACATCAGAGGAAAAATTACAAGCAGCGCTACGTTACTTAGAAGGCAATGAAAGTTCTCACAAGATTGCTAAATCAATTGGAACGGATCATAAAGTTATTCTTTTTTGGGCTAAACAATATGAACACAATGGTGTAGAAGCTTTCATAAAACGATATACAAATTATTCAACACAGTTTAAACTAGACTTACTAAATTTTATGATTGAAAATGGTACGTCATTATATGAAACAGCGGCGTCCATCCATGTCCAATAAGCCGAAAAAGAAAATAGATGAAAAGAAATTGACGAGGGAAGAACAACTTTTAAAAGAAATAGAATTACTGCGTGCGGAAAATGCCTATTTAAAAAAGCTCCGAGCTTCAGGGGTAAATATCCCGAGCCGACTGCTAAAACAGAATCCAGGGTCATCCAAGAGCTCAGAAAAGAATTCAAATTAGCCGTTATCATTGAAGCCACAGGTTTTCCAAAGGCAACCTATATGTATTGGCAAAAACGACTTAATGATTCAAATCCTGATGAAGAAATTTAAAAGGTGATTCCTGGATATTGTAGGCGAACATAATGGGAATTATGGCTATCGTCGAATTGATATAGAATTGCGTAAGAGAGGCTATATCGTAAATCACAAAAAAATCCTGAGGATTACCAATAAACTTGGTGTTACTTGTACATTATACACACGTAAATCACGTAAATACAGCACTTATAAAGGTACCATAGGCAAGATTTCAAAAAACCATGTCAATCGCAGATTCCATACAAGCATCCCACATCAAAAATTAACAACTGATACATCCGAATTTAAATATTACTCGACTGATTCTAAAGGAAAGCTAATCATCAAAAAGGCTTATTTAGATCCATTTCTAGATATGTTTAACAGTGAAATTCTGACTTATCGGTTCTCAGAACGCCCGAAGCAAAAGCAATCCTGGATGCTTTAGACGAAGTAATTGAAATAACAAAAGATAGCCCCTATCGAACTACTATACACTCAGATCAAGGGTGGGTTTATCAAATGAAACAATACATTCAGAAACTAAAGGATAATGGCTTCCTTCAAAGTATGTCACAAAAGGGAAACTGTCTGGATAATTCACCAATGGAAAACTTCTTCGGAATCATAAAGCAAGAAATGTATTATGGTAAAGTTTATTATTCATTTGAAGAACTCAACCAAGCAGTTACTGATTATATTTTTTACTATAACAACAATCGAATAAAAGCAAAATTGACTGGTATGAGTCCGGTTGAATACCGTCTTTATACCAGTCAATTAGCTGCTTAAATATTTGGTCTAACTTTTAGGGTTCAGTACAAATACCGAACTCATCTTACCCAAGTTACCTAATGAAATAATCGTGTCTAACTTTTATGGAGGCACTTCAATCTTACTTTTGGGTACAGTACATAATTAGCTCCATTCTTTTTTATATACAGTAATCTTTGACTCATGACATGTAAAATTATATTTCAAGTAAGGTTCCCTCATTCCCCTCGAACTTTTCAGACTTATCTAGCTGGATGAACTAAAAACATAGAAGATTACACGGAAGCAATCTTTGGCTCTATTATTTGATACCCCTATAATCATCTGAAGAAAATGATTAAAATGCTTACCTAGCACAGGAAAAGCAATAAAACACTGAAACAGATGATCTAAGCAGACTCGAAGATAATGAGCAAGTTTCGTCCATGACATCGTTCATTCGTAATAACCTACTAGATAATCATCCTTGCTTCATTAATTTCTTGTTTTAACGTCACAATTAAAGATGCTTACGAATCCTTCAACTCAAAATACATGTCCTAATCTAAAATGGAAATTCGACCTAATAACTACATTCTTTTAACTTTATTTTTAAATATTGCCAGAAGCATATCAACATCCTCAATCTTCATTCTATAAAGAACAATTAGGTAAGTCAGTGCTCCGATGCCAATCGAAATTAAAAGGGATATATTATCATTTAATATAGTTGTTAAATAATTAAAAGAAAGCTTAGACACAATTCCCATGAATACAGAACAGAAAAATATTTTTAAGAATGATATAGCAATTTGTGATAATCCTAGGGAGCCTATTTTTTTACGTAAGCTAACAAATAGTAATAAAGCAGTAAATATACCGGAAATACTAGTAGCTAATGCAAGGCCACCTATCCCTAGAAAACGGGAAAGAATAAAATTTAAAATTATATTCATAACCATCCCTATAGCAGCATTAATCATAGGGGTTTTAGTATCTTGCATAGAATAAAATGATCTCGATAACACTTCCCTCAGACCATATCCAACCATTCCTATAGAATAAAAAAACATTGCGGTTGAAGTTAACAAAATAGCTTTCTCATCAAATTCTCCACGCCCAAATAGCATTCTTATAATTGGCTCTGCAAAGATCATGGATCCAACAGATGCCGGTAAAATGAGTATATTAATAATATTCACTGCATTCCCTATTGCTTTTTTAAAACCAGTTATATTTTTTTCGGCGAACATTTTTGATATCAAAGGAAATAATACAGTTAATATTGATGTTACAAATATTCCTTGGATAAGAATATTAATACGATCTCCGTAGCTGAGTGCTGATATCCCCCCAACTGAAATATTCGAAGCAATTGACCTATCAATTAATGTATTTATTTGATTTACAGATACACCTAAAATAACAGGGATAATCAGATAGTATGTAGATTTAATATCCGAATCCTTTATATCTACTTTATATCTGTGCTTATATCCGACTTTAAAAACAAAAGGTAATAGGAAAATCAGTTGAAATACGGAAGCGAGAACTATTCCTATGGGTAAAAATATAATGTCAATACTAGAACCAATGATTATTGAAAAACAAAAAATTAAATTCATTGGAATTCCATTCACGGCAGATACGAAATAATATCCATTCGTTTGAAGGTAACCATTAAAAATATATACTAGTCCTGTAAAATAAATACTGAAAAAACTAATCCTAGTAAACTTAGTAGCCATAAGCAACGCTTCTCCTTCAAAACCTGAAGCGAATAGCCCAACAATTTCCGATGCAAATAAACTTCCCAAGAAAACTACTATTGTACAAATTATTAATAACAAATTAATCATATTACTCGTATATCTATTTCCCTCATGAACTCCTTTAGATGAATTTATTCTATTATACATTGGAATATAGGCTGTATTAATCCCTGTGCCTACTAATGCAAATATAACCATAGGAATTGTTAAGGATATTAAATAAGCATCACTAATATGTGATGCTCCAAAGTAATAAGATAAAATAATATCCCTGGCGAAGCCTAAAAGCTTAGATATAAGGGTTATAACCATTATGATTATTACGGTCTTTTTCATAAGTTTCCTTCTAACATTTAAAATTATCTAGGATTCAACTCTATATAGGTTAATCCGAGTTTATAATAGCCTCATTTAAATTTTTTCTAATTATATTTTTGTTATTGTTTATCGAATGATTTATTTTTGCAATTTCAATACCTCTGTCTCCAATTTCTTTTTGTTTATACCTTTCATCAATTATCCTCATAATTGTCTTTTCTATTTCATTTTTTTCCAATGAATCTATAACGTAGACAAAACCTAATTTCTTTAAATATCTAATAGAAGAGACCACTTTTGGCCCAATACCTAATATTGGTTTTCCACTCGCTAAATATTCTGGTATTTTAGTACTTATAGATAATCTTGTTTTTTGTATCATTTTCTTCTCAAAACTTTCTACATGCACTAATATATTATATTTTTGCATTTCCTCAATTATCTCTTTTTCGTTTACACTTCCCACAAATTGGATATACGGATGGTCATTAATTACCGACATTATTGATTCATCCGGAACCTTTCCAGAGTAAATACTTAGACTAATATCATAATTATACTTCATTGATATGTCCTTAATCTCTTTACCAAGCCTAGATAACGATTTCCATCTATTTAAATGCAAGCCTCCAAAGTAAGCCAATTTGAGTTCATTTAAAGATTGATCCTTACTATCCTTTTCTTTATGATGGATAGAATATTTATCTATATCAATAGCATTCATAAGCGGTATACATTCTTTATTAAATTTTTTACTGTACTCATTTGACATATCCTCGCCAATAACAAATAATTTCTTTATATTTTTCATTGTTTTCCGAATTACCAGTCTAAGCCAAATGAAGTTTATCCACCAAAATATATCTAACGTTGGTAACGGTGTTATGTAATCATCCGTATAATATAAAAACATTGGAATAGAGTATTTTCGAGAAATTTTATTTGCAATATTATATGAAAATGCCGACCCTCCGCCTACAAAAAATACCAAATCAGGTTTAAACTCATCAATCCATTTATATAAATTATCATTATCCCATTTTCTAGACTGCCAGATTATGTTCCTAGCAAAAGAAAATATCGGCAATGGTTTTCTTCTTGCAAAATTATGAATAATAGTATCTGTTTTTTTGATTTTACTTGTTCTGTCAACAGTTACTCTTTTTCCAACATTGATCTTTTTCCTACTAATTATATTTTCATCAGTAATGCAAAAAAAATTATTGCAGACATTAAAGTCTGGAACTTCGTTTTGAAAGTATAACTGAGCGATTCTATCCTTAGGCCAACCATTAAATATAGAAGAAAATGTCTTTCCATTATTAGAAGTCATACTAAATGCGTTATGACTAATCAGTAATACTTTCGGATATTTCTTTACAGATTTCATATTTTATCTCCTTATAAACTTTAACTTTATCTTTGCTGAAAACAACCAAAGGAGGAATAGGCCCCAAAATGCAAAAAAGGTATTTATAAAGGCAAAAATTTGATTATTTGCAGGAATATATATAAACATAATCATAAACAAGATAAACAATCCCATTGCATAAATATTATTTTGAATTAGCACACTTTTCCACGTTTCACCAAAAATATATCCTATAATTAACATGATAAATAATGTACCTATAAAAGAAAAATCTGATGCTAACCATGTGTAGATAGAGTGCCAATTAATATATGGATCCCAACCATGTTCAATAATTTTAAAAGGGTAGGTGTTATATATAAGTGAATCACTACCAGTAAACTTCTCATACATCCCCAAAAGAAACCAGGAGTTCCCAAAACCATAAGTGGTTGTAAAAGACTCATTCATTGCCAATGATAATCCATAATAACCCTGGGTTGCGTATCCACCAATTATCACCATAGTGTCTTCTAAAAATGAGGGTAAGATTGACATAATAGGACTATCTAAATTCACTTCAATTCCTGCTGCACTATTATAGTAATTAATACTTCCTGATCTAGAGGCAATTGAATTTGTCAAATAAAATATCGCTAGTGACAATATTAATAAAGAGATAATAATCACTGTTAATTTTGATTTTTTTTTGTTAATTTTTAATTGAACATTATCAATATTTATTTTTATTAACAATGAAAAGGCGATGATAAAAACATTATCAAAAATGCCTTTATTTGTTCCGATAGATATCCAACTAATCGTATCCAGGACAATTAATACTACTCCACCAAATTTATATATCTTAGGTATATTATTCCAATTAATAATACACAACGGAATAAATAACCACCTTAATGGTGATGTAATAGCAGTAATAAATAGGATATATATATTAGATGATGATTGATCTTGTAAGTTAAGTTTTTGATGGTATTGTTCCCCAGGATTTAATAAACCATTTATAAAAGCATCATAAAATACCGTGATATCAAAAGTATTTATACCTGCCCTTGCCATGTAATTTGGTATAAATACAACAAATGAGAGTATTAGTAGAAATTTTAGTATTTTAAAATTGTTATAACTCGTGGTCCTTTGAACAATTAGCTTACCAATGGTATAAACTGTTATTTTTTTTCTTCTAACTGAAAAGTAATATCCCACTAACAACAAAAACTGGGCTAAAAACAGGTAAAATATAACCTCTATTAGGTTTTCAATAGGCCAAGGCCATGGACCAAAGACAAAAAGTACAAGTATCAAACTTAAGTAAATTTGTATAACAATCATAGGAGACCATAATATTTTATTATTTAATTTTTTCCCCACCCCATAATCGTTACTATTTACCATATCTTGTTTACTCATTGCATAGCCTATCCCCTTCTCCAGACAACTCTGTTTACATAATCTGTGTAAGATAGTATTATTCTTAGCACTTTATCAGATACATTAGGCATACTATAATCCTCGACAACTCTCAATGTATTTCTATCTTGTGTTTCTAGTATCTCCAGTCCCTGAATAATTCTCTCTTTTCCTAGTCCAACCATCATAACTGATGCTTCTTCCATTGCTTCTGGTCTTTCATGAGCTTGTCTTATATTAAGTGCTTTAAAACCAAGAATAGAGGATTCTTCACTAATTGTCCCACTATCACTAAGTACCGCTTTTGCTTTTGTTTGTAGTTTGACATAATCATTAAATCCTAATGGTTTCAATGTTTTCACTAATGGATTAAACTCAATTTCTTTTGCTTCAATCATATTTTTTGTTCTTGGATGAGTACTTACAATTACCGGCATTTTATACTGTTCAGCGACTTCATTTAAACTTTCAACTAAATCTAAGAAATTGTCCTCTGAATTGATGTTTTCTTCTCTATGAGCAGAGACTACAAAATATTCCCCTTCTTTTAAATCAAGCCTACCTAATATGTCCGATTTCTCGATATCATCTTTACGAGAGTTTAAAACTTCAAACATTGGGCTTCCAGTTTTAATAATACGATCCGAAGGAAATCCCTCTCTAAGAAGATATTCTCTAGCTATATCACTGTATGTTAAATTAATATCTGCTGTGTGGTCTACGATTTTACGATTTGTTTCCTCCGGCACTCTTTGGTCAAAACATCTATTTCCAGCTTCCATATGGAAAATCGGGATATGTCTTCTTTTTGCTGCAATTGCAGTCAAGCAACTATTCGTATCGCCTAATACTAATAGAGCTTCTGGCTTTACTTCTTCTAATATAGGATCAATCTTAATAAGTATATTGCCAATAGTCTCTACTGCAGTTCCTGTTGCTGCATTTAAAAAGTAATCTGGTTTTCTTAAATTAAAATCATTAAAAAACACTTCATTTAACTCATAATCATAATTTTGACCAGTGTGCACCAAAACATGGTCTATGGCTTCAGACTGTTCTAATTTATGAATGACAGCAGATAATCTTATGATTTCCGGGCGTGTTCCAACTACTGTCATGACCTTTAATTTTTTCATAATTTATACCTCCACAAAGTATGTGTCTGGATGTTCAGGATCAAACAATTCGTTTGCCCACATCACAGTTACCATATCTGTTGTTCCTAAATTCTCAATGTTATGTGTATATCCCACTGGAATATCAATTACTTCTAATTTGTTACCATTAACAAAATACTCTATTACATCATTCGTATCAACTTTTCTGAAGCGAATAACACCTTCCCCACTAACAACTAGAAATTTCTCATTCTTAGTATGATGCCAATGATTTCCTTTAGTGATACCGGGTTTAGATATATTAATAGAGACCTGACCACGATCAGGTGTTTTAATAAATTCAGTGAAGGAACCCCTATCGTCAATATTCATTTTTAATGGGTATGCAAATTGATCTTCCGGAAGATAACTTAGATACGTACTATATAATTTTTTTACAAATGAATCTCCTAAATTCGGAACTAGTCGTTCATCTCTACTTCTTTTAAATGACTGAATCAAATGAACTATCGTACCTAGTATTTCTTTATGTTTCACTGGGACTTCATAAAACATCCCATTCTTTGTTCCCTCAGTTAATGAATAAATTAACTCTTCTACTACATCATCAATATATACTAATTCTAGCTCTACCTTCGGATCATTAATCTTAATAGGTAGATTTCGAGCTATATTGTAACAAAACGTTGCAATTGCACTATTATAATTCGGCCGGCACCATTTCCCAAAAACATTAGGAAAGCGATAAATTTTAACCTCTGCTCCCGTTTCTTTTGCATAATCAAATAATAAATCTTCACCAGCTTTTTTACTTTCACCGTACGGGTTAGATAAAGCTGCCTGTATAGAAGAAGACATCATAACCGGACAAGTATTTCGGTATTTTTTTAATGTTTTTAGTAATGTTGATGTGAAACCATAATTCCCTTCCCTGAATTCAGAAACATCCTTTGGGCGATTTACTCCAGCTAAGTGGAAGACAAAATCAGCCTTTTCACAGTATTCTTCAAATATTTCTAACTCAGTATGACGGTCTACTTCAAAAATAGTATCGTATCCACGGTTCTTTAATTCGATGACTAAGTTTTTACCTATAAAACCATTAGCACCAGTTACTAGTATATTACTCGTGTTTGCCATTTCTCTATCTCCTTACGAACATATTCCAATTGCATTAATTTCATTTTAATCTGTTCTATAGATAGACGTTCAGTATTATTTGAATTGTATTCATCTTCAGTTGAAAGCTGATGATCCCCTTCAACAAAATACTTATCGTAGTTTAGATCACGATTATCAGCAGGAACTCTATAATATCCTCCCATATCTGTGGAAACTACCTTCTCTTCACGAGTTAGTAATGTCTCAAATGATTTTTCACCATGTCTAGTTCCAATTACTTTTATCTCGTTATCTACTTCGAATAATTCTTTTAATGCCTGTGCTAGGTCCCCGATTGTTGATGCTGGAGATTTTTGAACCATGATATCTCCTGCCTGAGCATTTTGAAAGGCAAAGACAACCAATTCAACTGCTTCTTCTAAACTCATTAAAAAGCGAGTCATGGATGGGTCTGTTACAGTTAATGGTTGTCCATTTTTTATTTGCTCAATAAATAATGGAATAACTGAGCCACGTGATGCCATTACGTTTCCATACCTTGTTCCGCATATTAATGTTTGCTCTGGATTAACCGTTTTTGCTTTTGCTACAAATACTTTTTCCATCATTGCCTTTGAAATCCCCATCGCATTTATTGGGTAAGCTGCTTTATCAGTAGAAAGGCATATAACCTTCTTAACACCACATTCGATAGCTGCTGTTACCACATTATCAGTTCCAATAATATTCGTTTTTACTGCTTCCATAGGAAAGAATTCGCATGAAGGTACTTGTTTAAGTGCTGCTGCATGAAAAATGTAATCAACACCATACATAGCATTTTTTACACTCGCTAAGTCTCTTACATCTCCTATATAAAATTTGAGTTTTTCATTTTTATAAAGTTTCCGCATATCATCTTGTTTTTTCTCATCACGAGAAAAAATACGTATTTCTTTAATATCAGTATCTAAGAACCTTTTCATAACTGCATTTCCAAATGATCCAGTTCCCCCGGTAATTAATAAGGTTTTATTTTTAAACATGCGCCTACCTCTTTCCAATTTATTTAAAGTGATTTATTATAATTTCGTATGAATGCTTGCTTGTATAATTATTCTCTAAGTACTTTCTAGCATTGATACCCATTTGTTTTCTCAAATCTTCATTACATAATGATCGTAACCTGTTATTAAACTCTTCAACATTATTACTTTTACACCAAAATCCAAATTTACCTTGTTCAATCACCCGACCTATATCAGTGTTTACATCAGTTGCTGCTAACACAGGCATTGAAGCCTGCATATATGAGAGTATCCGAGAAGGAAAGTTTGGTATCGTAAAACGTTTATCCAGGAAAATCAGACCAACATCACAGGAGTTTGCGAGTATTTCATAATCACTTTTTGGTAACTGCTCAAACAATTGCGCATTTGTAGGTTTGCTTTCGGTAAAATACTCCTTTAGTTTATTGAATTCTGTTCCAGATCCCGCTATAACAAAGTATGCTTCCTCATTGTCTCTATTAGCACTTAAACTCTCTATTACAAAGTCAATCCCTTGCGGTTTACCCAAATTCCCTCCATATATAAAAACCGTTTTATTAACTGGTATATTGTACTTTTCTCTTATCGCTCTTATTTTATTTCTATCTTTTATAACTTTAAATGGCTCAATGCTATTAGGGCAAATCTCTACATTACTATTTATTAGTTGTGGATTATGTTTTAAAACAAAGTCGACATTTGCTTGTGACATGCAGCCTATAAAATCTGACTGACCGTATAATTTTTTCTCTTTTAATCTAAAAAACTTATATATCAAACTAGATTTGCTAAACATATTTAAATCAACCGCATTTTGAGGAAAAATATCCTTTAACAAAAGATATGTTTTAGCATTATCTCTCTGTTTTATGTAGCTGATTACTTTTTCAAAAGTTATCGGGGGAGTTGAATAAATTACTAGATCAAACTTTATATTCTTCATATGTTTCTTAATCGCTTTTAAAAATAAGCTTTCTATCATTAAAGTTGAAATACCCTTTTCCAAGAGATTTGTTTTGGTTATATTACCAATCTTAACTCTAAGAAACTTCACTCCGTTTTCATCAACATATTCAGTTGATTTTTTTAATCTTTTTTCTCTTGGACTAACAACATAAACATTGTGACCATGGTCTCTAAATTGCCTTAATAGATCTGTGTATAAACCCTTATCCTCAATGTTATTTAGTCTACCAATTGACAAAAACAGTATGTTCATCTTCTCACCTTTACTTATATATCAACATATGTTACTGTGATTTAAATATTTTTACCTCATTATATTTCATCATACAAATATCAGACTCATACTGGCCAATTATATCTTCATTTTTATTATTGCTTATATTATTAATAATCATTTTGGGTATATTAACCTTACATTCATAAGCATGTGGATAGCCTCCACCAAATCTAGGGTTTACTTCAGAGATATAATATTCACCATTAACCTTAAATATATCAACATCAATAATACCTTTAAATCCAGCCTTTCTTACAAAGTCACTTATTAATACAAAGAGCCTTTCATCTTTAATTGAAACTGACTTATCAGTTTCACCAGCCCGCATCTTAATCTTCTCCTTTGTAAATATAGCTACAGGCTCCCGAGAAATCATATCAATATAAACATCAGCACCGTATTCTATCCCATCCATAAACTCTTGAATCATTAAATTATCAAACCTACTAAATAACATTTCTATTTCTGCTTTTGTAGTAACCTTACTTATATTTATACTTGCACTACCTTTTACAGGCTTAACGAACACTGGATAATTAATAAGCCCATCTTCTACATCCCTATAAAATTTCTCTTTATCTACATAACTCCTTATAGTTTTGATATCATTATCAATTAAGAAATCATACATTTTATATTTATCGAAACACAATTCGACTAATTCAAACTCCGAAACAATTGGAATAGTACCTAAATCTAAAAACTCTTGTTTGTGTTTCGCAAGTAGACTTAACTCCGGATCTATTAAAGATAAAACAGCTTTAATATCATTTTCTTTACAAATAGAGAGGATAACACTTAAATATTCCTCATCATCCATTCTCGGAACAATAAAATGTCGATCTGCCTCATACAGGGCTGGGGCTAATTCACTGCAGTCTGTGGCTATTACTAACCCCTTTCCATTTAATTCCTTTTTGAAATACTGAACTACTTTATTTCTTGTTCCACAGCTTAAAATTAAAACATTTAAGTTATTGGTCATTTTTAAGGTCCTCCAAATTATCAAAAAACAATGGCGTGCCACCTGTATGGATAAACAGAATATTCTTAAATTCAATCTGATTCTTTTTAATATACTCTTTCATACCCCAGTAGGCTTTTCCTGTATAGGTTGTATCCATGGGTATTCCTTCTTGTATAAGAACTTCCTTAATAGTGTTTATTACATCAAAATTGTACGAGCCATAGCCTTCTAATATATAATCATCTATAAAATTTATTGCTCTAATAGATATCGGTTTCTTATTTAAACTCCTCAAATAACTATTCACACTCTCAAGTACAACTTGTGCACCATAAAGTTTTTTTCTTGCATTGCTTATACCCAAAATTTCTCTTTCATCGTGATGTAATAACTGTCCACAGACTAGTCCAGCTTGTGTAGTTCCAGTTCCACTAGTATGAAAAATATAATCAAAATGAATACGGTTTACTTTTTCGTACTCCAAAATCTCCTCATATGCTTGAACATATGCTTGAGTTCCTAAATTACCATGACCTCCTCCTTGAATAAAGTAGGGATGATATCCTTGGTCTTTTAGCTCTTCCAGTTTTTTCTCTATAGTTGTACCTACCTCTGTAACAGGACAATGTATAACTGAAGCTCCAAACAAATCAACTAACTTACTATTAGAAGTTTGATGATTAGAGTCACTTGGTGAAATAATAAAACAGGGAATTTCCTTTGCTGCTGCTATATTAGCTATAATTCGACAATGATTGGAGCTACTACTACCATATGTCACTACACAATCAGAAGCAGTTTTCTTAATATCATCGAAGAAAAGCATTGCTTTTCTTGCCTTATTACCACCGAATGAGACAGGAAGTAAATCATCACGTTTTATAT
This sequence comes from Pradoshia sp. Z6_59, assembly GCF_058267515.1. NCBI lineage: Bacteria > Bacillati > Bacillota > Bacilli > Caryophanales > Bacillaceae > Pradoshia > Pradoshia sp. Z6_59. Next base: position 2,463 of record NZ_JBZCPP010000011.1, on the reverse strand, counting down.
AAAATTTATTGTTATTTAGTGTTTCGCTTAATTTCTGCACAGGTGTCAAATAATTAATATTACTAACGTCCACTACTAGTTCCACCTACATCATTAACAAAGGTTTCTACATTCAAAGTATATAGGAACCTATCAATATACTTTCCGTTATAAAATAAATGGTTTTTTAGTAATTTTTCTTTTACAAACCCACTTTTTTCAAATAGTTTTTGTGCTCCAATATTGTTTACTTCTGTATAAAGATATACCTTTTCAAGACTAAACTCTTCATATGACTTTTTAAGTAATATCTCTGTTGCCCCTTTTGCTATTCCTCGGCCTTTGAATCTCTCTTCACCTAGGCAAATATAGTACTCGGCTTTCTTATCATTTATATCAATATTCAACAAACCAATTAATCCTGCAGGTTCACCATTATAGGTAATGGTATAATCCACCCTATCATATCTTTTTTCAGTTGATTTAAACCATAGCAGTGTTTTATCTACTTTTAGAGGTAGCTCATAATGCAGATATTTATTATTACTTTCATCATTAATCCATTTCACCTTATACGGTATGTCATCTTCTTGAAATTTTCGGATTGCAATATTCATTCCGTACCTCCTCACTGATTACTTGTGGATGATTTGTTAGTTTCCCTTTTATCTGTATGAGTATATATACTTTCACTCTTAAAGAGTTTCTGTAGCGTCTTATAAAGGATTTTAATATCCAGCCAAATATTAAATTTCTCAATATAAGAAACATCAATTGGTATTCTTTGATCCCAAGTAACAGAGTTTCTAACTGTCACCTGTGTCAATCCTGTCATACCCGGTTTCATTTCAAATCGTCTTTTTTGAAACTCGCTATAATCTTCATACTTATAAGGGTGGTGCGGTACCGGTGGTCTCGGACCAACTAAGCTCATATCACCACTTAACACATTCAACAACTGAGGAAGTTCATCCAAACTGGTTGACCTAAGTATTTTTCCAATCCTAGTTATTCGGTTATCATATTCAGTCTTAACAAACAGACCTGAACCAATATTTTCTGCATTTACTATCATTGTTCTAAATTTAAATATTTTAAAGACCCTACCATCTTTACCTAATCTTTCTTGCTTAAAAAACACAGGACCTTTTGAAGTTAACTTAATAAAAATTGCTATGATTATTAAGAATGGAGAGAAAATAATTAAACCCATTAAACTCCCAAAAAAATCAATCATCCGTTTAATAAATAAGTTTAACATCCTCATTGTTTATTTCCACAACCCCTTAATAACATTAACCACTCTCTCCATATCCTCAACAGTCATTTTTGTATCAGACGGCAGACACACACCGCTCGTAAAAAGTTTTTCTGATACATCTGTTCCTACAAAATTATACTTTTCAAAGAATGGTTGCATATGCATCGGTTTCCACACTGGTCTTGACTCTATATTCTCTTTTTCGAGCGTTTCCATAATATCAATAGGTTTCACATGTCCATTTAGGAATATAGAACTTAACCAATAATTTGGTTCGTTCCACTCATTGCTAGGCATGAATTCAACGCCATCTAGTTCACCTAATTCTCGCTTATAAAAGTTGAAGATATACCTTTTCTTTTCAACTCTTTGATCTAAAACTTTAAGTTGTCCTCTACCAATTCCAGCAACGACATTACTCATACGATAATTAAATCCTAATTCACTATGTTGATAATGCCTTGCTTGATCTCTTGATTGAGTCGCCCAGAATCTAGCCTTCGCAACACGTTCTTCGTTATCTGAAACTAGCATCCCGCCACCAGAAGTTGTAATAATCTTGTTCCCATTAAAAGAGAAGATGCCATAATCTCCAAATGTTCCTGTATGCTTCCCTTTGTAGTAAGTACCTAAAGACTCTGCAGCATCTTCTATGACTACTACACCATGTTTCTTACAAATCTCCATAATCTTATCCATATCAGCAGACAAACCATATAAATGAACAACGATTACAGCCTTAACTTCAGGATACTTTTCAAAGGCTTCTTCTAATGCCTGTGGACTCATATTCCAAGTTTCAAAATCACTATCTATAAATACAGGGATTGCATTCTGATAAATGATTGGATTAGCAGTTGCTGAGAATGTAAGTGTAGGGCAAAAAACAATATCTCCTTCTCCTACATCAGCTGCTTTAAGAGCCAAATGAATAGCAGCAGTTCCTGATGATAGGGCTGCTGCAGCTTTTGAACCAACTTTATCAGCAAGTTCTCTTTCGAATCCATTAACGTTTTCACCAAGTGGTGCTATCCAATTTGTATCAAAAGCTTCTTTTATATAATGCATTTCATAGCCCTCATCACTCATATGTGGTGAAGATAGAAATATTCTTTCTTTCAATTTTGTAGACCCCAACTTCAAGACTTCCTTCCATTATTAAGCTAGATTTTTTTAAATTATTATCTACTGGTTTTTATCAATAGAGAGCTCACATAGAAAAA
>NZ_JBZCPP010000010.1:0-167319 GCF_058267515.1 Pradoshia sp. Z6_59 | reverse complement strand
TCAACGGAATCTTGGTGAGAAATTATATGACGAGCTTATGCAAGCTGGATATGATGTATTAATGGATGATCGTAATGAACGTGCTGGTGTAAAATTTGCTGATTCTGATTTAATTGGTCTTCCTGTTCGAGTAACAGTTGGTAAAAAAGCTGCTGATGGAATCGTAGAAGTTAAAGTGAGACGGACAGGCGAAAGTTTTGAAGTACCTGTTGCTGAACTTGCTGATCGATTAAAAGAAATCCTGTAAATGATAAAAGTACAAGCTCTCCCTTTTGCAATGGGGAGAGCTTGTTTTTTACGTGACAAATTTTCCTGACAAGCTGTTTGAAATTTTGTTAATGCTTTTTACTTCCTTTTTACAGTCTTTAAAAGGTATGGCCTAAAGGTGTTTTCTGAATTGATAAAAGCATTAATCTTTGCAAGAAGGGATTTGAATAAAAAAGAGTTGTGTTATAATTACAAGACGGAAAAGGAGAATGACGTTTGGGAGAGATAGAAATGGAAGAGAATTCTCGTATTAAACAAGATAAATTCAGAACGTTGCTCCAGCAACTTCAGCTGACGGAAGATGCGGTTGTTGTGCATTTTTCCAATGCGGAAATCGATAAAGTAGTCATTGAAAAAGTTGCCCGCAAGTGGCATTTCTTTTTCAGATTTGAACATATAATTCCTTGCAGTATTTGGACCAGATTCACGACACAATTAATGCAGGTCTTTTCTCCAATCGCGACTGTCGGGTATTCGATTGAGGTCAGGAATCCAATCATCACGAATGAACTGATTATGGATTACTGGAAAAACTGTATTAGCGAAATTGATGGAATTTCTCCGGCGATCCTCGGGTTATTGCATGGACAAGCTCCAAAAGTAGAAGGAAATAAGCTGATTGTAACTGCTCGTAACGATGCAGAGGCTGGCCAGCTTAAACGGAAATATACCGGCTTAATTTCGGAAGTTTATCAGCGTTTTGGTTTTCCGCCATTGCAGCTTGATGCCATTGTGGATAAGGATGCATACAGTGAGGCAATGGAGACATTCAAAAAGCAAAAGCAAATAGAGGATGAAGAAAAAGCTCTGCAGGCAGTTCAGGATATGAAGAGGGCTGCGGAGGCTAAAGATGATGGCGGAGTACCTGAAGGCCCATTGGTGATTGGGTACAAAATCAAGCCAGATGCTGACTTTAAGACACTCGATGAGATTGTTGAAGAAGAACGCCGAATTGCGGTTGAAGGATATGTCTTTGATGCTGAAACAAGAGAGTTAAAGAGCGGACGTACCTTATTAACCTTTAAAATTACGGATTATACAAATAGCATTCTTGTTAAAATGTTTTCACGCGACAGAGAAGATGCAAGCCAATTAGCACGTGTGAAAAAAGGTATGTGGGTACGTGTACAGGGAAGTGTACAAAATGATACATTCGTCCGTGACTTAGTAATGATTGCAAATGATATTAATGAGATAGCAGGTAAAAATCGTAAGGATACAGCCCCTGAAGATGAAAAGCGTGTTGAATTACATTTGCATACACCAATGAGCCAAATGGACGCTGTTACACCTGTCTCTACATTAGTGTCCCAGGCAGCTAAGTGGGGGCATAAAGCGATTGCTATAACAGATCATGCGGTCGCACAGTCATTCCCTGAGGCTTACGCTGCCGGAAAGAAAAATAATATTAAAATCTTATATGGTGTAGAAGTAAATTTAGTGGATGATGGTGTGCCGATTGCTTACAATACGGCAGATTTAAATTTGGAAGAAAGCACATATGTTGTATTTGACGTGGAAACAACAGGACTTTCTGCCATATATGACACCATTATCGAGCTTGCGGCAGTTAAGATGAAGAATGGTGAGATTATAGATCGCTTTGAGTCTTTTGCTAATCCACATCATAAATTATCATCGACCACTATTAATTTAACAGGGATTACCGATGACCTTGTAGAGAATGCTCCTGAAGTCGATGAAGTTTTGACGAAGTTCAGGGATTGGTCTGAGGATGCAATTTTTGTTGCACATAACGCGAGCTTTGATATGGGCTTCTTGAATATGGGTTATAAAAAGCTTGGGTTTGGTAAAGCTACCAACCCGGTCATAGATACATTGGAGCTGGCTCGTTTCCTCTATCCGGATATGAAAAATCATCGCCTGAACAATTTGGCGAAAAAATTTGATGTTGAGCTTGTTCAGCATCACCGTGCGATTTATGATGCTGAAACAACTGGTCATCTGTTAATGAAAATGTTAAAGGATGCCGATGAAAAAGGTATTAAGAATCATAATCAATTAAATGACAATATGGGAAAAGGAAAGGCATTCCAGAGAGCGCGTCCATATCATTGTACCTTGCTCGCGCAAACACAGGAAGGCTTAAAGAATTTATTTAAGCTTGTTTCCATTGCTCATATTGATTATTTTTACCGTGTCCCAAGGATTCCAAGATCCGTCCTAATGCAATATCGTGAAGGGATTTTGGTTGGTTCCGGCTGTGATCGCGGCGAAGTATTTGAAAATATGATGCAAAAATCATTTGAAGAGGCAGAGGATGTCGCTGAATTCTATGATTATCTTGAAGTGCATCCAAAAGAAGTTTACGCTCCTCTCATTGAAATGGAACTGGTTCAAAGCGATAAGGCTCTTGAATCGATAATCGCCAATATTGTAAAGCTGGGAGAGAAATTAAACAAACCAGTCGTGGCGACAGGCAATGTTCATTACCTGAATCCGAATGATAAAATCTATCGAAAAATATTGATCAACTCACAGGGGGGAGCAAACCCTCTGAATCGCCACAGCTTACCCGATGTACATTTCCGTACAACAGATGAGATGATGAATTGCTTCTCGTTCCTTGGGCAAGAAAAAGCAAAAGAAATTGTTGTAACAAACACAAATAAAATTGCCGATTTAATTGATGAAATCAAACCGATTAAAGATGATTTATATACACCAAAAATAGAGGGTGCCGAAGAGGATATCCGGGAAATGAGCTATACAAGAGCACGGATGATTTACGGTGAAAATTTGCCGGAGATTGTGGAAGCTCGTCTTGAAAAAGAACTGAAGAGTATCATTGGACATGGATTTGCGGTTATTTATTTAATTTCGCATAAGTTAGTTAAGAAGTCACTTGATGATGGATACTTGGTTGGGTCCCGTGGTTCCGTCGGTTCGTCCTTTGTGGCAACGATGACTGAAATAACGGAAGTAAATCCATTACCTCCTCATTATGTATGTCCTAAGTGCAAGAAATCTGAGTTCTTTAATGATGGATCTGTCGGATCAGGTTTTGACCTCCCTGATAAGGATTGTCCGGACTGTGCAGTAAGCTATGTGAAAGACGGACATGATATTCCGTTTGAAACATTCCTTGGCTTCAAGGGGGACAAAGTTCCAGATATCGACTTAAACTTCTCAGGTGAATATCAGCCGCAGGCTCATAATTACACAAAAGTTCTGTTTGGTGAAGATTATGTATATCGAGCAGGAACGATTGGTACGGTAGCTGAAAAAACGGCATATGGATATGTTAGAGGATATGCTCAGGAAAACAATCTTCATTTCCGTTCAGCAGAAACAGATCGTTTAGTAAGCGGATGTACCGGTGTTAAGCGTACAACCGGACAGCATCCGGGCGGAATTATTGTAGTTCCTGATTATATGGATATTTATGATTTCTCGCCTATCCAGTTCCCGGCTGATGCGAGTGACTCTGAATGGAAAACGACTCACTTCGACTTCCATTCCATCCATGATAATATTTTGAAGCTTGATATTCTGGGTCATGATGATCCAACCGTAATCCGGATGCTGCAGGATTTAAGCGGAATTGACCCAAAAACGATTCCTACAGATGATCCTGAAGTGATGAAGATTTTCAGTACACCGGAAGTGCTTGGTGTTACTGCAGAACAAATCAATTGTAAAACAGGCACACTGGGTGTACCGGAATTTGGTACTCGTTTTGTAAGGCAAATGCTTGAGGATACTAAGCCAAACACTTTCGCAGAGCTTGTTCAAATATCCGGACTCTCACATGGTACGGATGTGTGGCTTGGAAATGCTCAGGAATTGATTCAGGATAATATCTGTAATCTAAGCCAGGTAATTGGCTGCCGTGATGATATTATGGTGTATTTAATTTATCAGGGCCTAGATCCATCACTTGCCTTCAAAATTATGGAGTCTGTCCGTAAGGGGAAAGGACTCTCCGAGGATATGGAAGAAGAAATGCTAAAGAACAATGTACCTGGATGGTATATTGGCTCATGTAAAAAGATTAAATATATGTTCCCGAAAGCCCATGCGGCAGCATATGTATTAATGGCTGTCCGAATTGCTTATTTTAAAGTGCATCATGCACTCTTGTATTATGCAGCTTATTTTACGGTTCGTGCAGATGATTTTGATCTTGATGCGATGGTGAAAGGATCAGAAATGATTCGTTCCCGCATTGATGAAATCAATCAAAAGGGTCTTGAAGCCTCTACTAAAGAGAAAAACTTGATGACCGTTCTCGAAATAGCGCTTGAAATGTGTGAGCGTGGATACAGCTTCCAAAAAGTTGATTTATATCGATCCAGTGCAAATGAATTTATTATTGATGGAAATACTTTAATTCCACCGTTCAATGCAATCCCAGGACTTGGAACGAATGCAGCTTTCAATATTGTAAAAGCTAGAGAAAACGGCGAATTTTTATCTAAAGAAGATTTGCAGCAAAGAGGTAAAGTTTCCAAAACTATATTAGAATACTTGGATAATCACGGTTGCTTGGGCGATATGCCTGATCAAAACCAACTTTCTTTATTCTGATACAGAATCGCTTGTTTGCAAAAACCAACTCTTTATGTTATATTCAAGTAAGAATTACTGCTGATACGTATGTGCTAAAGAGTGGGGAAACCCACTCTTTCGTTTGTATTAGGATGATATTCAGTCGTTTACATAGACGTAAAGGAGTGAAAGCATGAGCAAGAAAGTCACTGAGATTGTCGAGGAAATGGCTGCCCCGATCCTCGAAGAATTAAACCTCGAGCTCGTTGAAGTAGAGTATGTAAAAGAGGGCAGAAACTGGTTTCTTAGAGTGTATATCGATAAGGAAAACGGTGTGGACATTGAAGAATGCGGTATTGTTTCTGAAAGATTGAGCGAAAAGCTCGATGAAAAAGATCCAATTTCCAATAATTATTTCCTGGAGGTTTCTTCTCCGGGTGCTGAACGCCCATTAAAAAAAGATAGCGATTTTATGAAGGCAGTCGGTAAAAATGTACATATTAAAACATATGAACCGATTGATAACGAAAAAGAGTTTGAAGGTATCTTAAAAGATTTTAATGGTGACACCGTTATAATCGAAATTAAAATTAAAACACGTAAAAAGGAAATAACTATTCCTTATGATAAGATTGCCAAGGCAAGATTAGCGATAAGTTTTTCATAAGGGTTTAAGATTGTAAGGAGGGGATTAGTAAAATGAGTAATGAATTACTCGATGCACTGACCATTTTAGAAAAGGAAAAAGGAATTTCAAGGGATGTGCTCGTTGAGGCGATTGAAGCCGCTCTTGTATCAGCCTATAAGAGAAATTTTAACCAGGCTCAAAATGTCCGTGTGGATTTTAATTTGGTGAATGGATCCATGCGTGTATTTGCTCGTAAAGAAATTGTTGATGAAGTTTTTGATTCCCGCCTTGAGATCTCTTTGGAAGAAGCAAAAAGCATCAATCCAAACTATGAAGTAGAAGATGTTCTAGAGCTTGAAGTTACGCCAAAAAACTTTGGTCGTATCGCAGCTCAAACAGCTAAGCAAGTTGTAACTCAACGGGTTCGTGAAGCTGAAAGAGGCATCGTATACAATGAGTTTATTGACCGTGAAGAAGACATTATGACTGGTATTGTCCAACGCCGTGATTCTAAATATATATATGTAGCTCTCGGTAAAACAGAAGCATTGCTGCCAGCTAGTGAGCAGATGCCGAATGAATCCTACCAACCGCATGAACGTTACAAAGTATACTTAACTAAAGTGGAAAAAACCTCAAAAGGTCCACAAATTTTCGTTTCACGTACGCATCCAGGCCTTTTAAAGAGATTATTTGAGCTTGAAGTGCCTGAGATTTTTGACGGCACAGTTGAAATTAAATCTGTTGCCCGTGAAGCAGGAGACCGCTCTAAAATATCAGTTCATACCGATAATCATGAGGTGGATCCGGTAGGTGCTTGTGTAGGTCCTAAAGGCCAACGTGTTCAAGCGATTGTTAACGAACTAAAAGGTGAAAAAATTGATATCGTAAAATGGTCAGATGACCCTGTTGTTTTCGTAGCTAATGCTTTAAGTCCTTCAAAAGTACTTGAAGTCATTGTGAATGAAGAAGAGAAAGCAACAACAGTTATTGTACCTGACTATCAACTTTCCCTGGCAATTGGTAAACGTGGGCAAAATGCTCGCCTTGCTGCAAAGCTTACTGGGTGGAAGATAGATATTAAGAGTGAAACAGATGCGCGTGAAGCGGGAATCTATCCTGTTAATCGCCTGACTGAAGAAAGTGATGAAGACGAGCTCGAATTTAAAGGTTTTACATTCGGACTTGATGATGAAACAGAAGAATGATCCTATTGGTGAGGTGAAAATGGTGAACAACCGAAAGAAAGTACCGCTGAGAAAATGTATCGGCACCGGTGAAATGAAACCAAAAAAAGAAATGATCCGGATTGTTCGCTCCAAGGAAGGAGAGGTTTCTATAGATCCGACCGGCAAGAAATCTGGCCGCGGGGCCTATTTAAGCCTATCTGAGGAAGCCATTAACGCTGCCAAAAAGAAGAATAGCCTATCTAATCATCTGGAGGCAGATGTAGATTCTTCTATATACGAAGAACTTTTAAAGCTGGCTGCTAAGGAGAACAAGTCACGACCATGATGCAAAAACAATGGATGTCCCTATTGGGACTCGCATATCGAGCGAGAAAAGTTATTTCCGGGGAAGAATTGGTTATAAAAGAAATACGCTCTCGTCGAGCGAAAATAGTTTTATTATCAAATGATGCTTCTTTAAATACGGAAAAGAAAATCACCGACAAATGTCATTTTTACAAAGTACCGATATGCCGAGTTGAAAACCGAACCGTGCTTGGTCAAGCAATAGGCAAGGATTCAAGAGTGGTAGTCGCTGTACTGGATGATGGATTTGCAAAGAAATTAATCTCCTTGCTCGATTAACTAATTCGGGGGTGAAGGAATGGGTAAAGTACGTGTATATGAATATGCGAAGAAGAACAATGTTTCTAGTAAAGTGGTAATTAATAAACTTAAAGATATGGGGATTGACGTCAATAATCATATGACGGCTCTAGAGGATCAGGCAGTAGAAAAATTAGAAAAACTGTTTAATCCTAAATCGGAAAAGATAAATACCGAAAAACCTCAAAATACTAACCAAACTAGAACTAGTCAAAATCAGAACCAGAACCAAAACCGAGGAAATATAAACGGGCAACAACAAAAACAGCAACCAAATAATAACCAGCAAAGAGGTGGCCAGCAAGCTTCAAGGCAATCTCAAAGTTCTACAAGACCTAATCCTGGTGTAACAGCAACGAGGAATAACCAGGGAACTAATCAAAATACAAAGAATAAACCGGCATCTAAGGGTAATGAAGGGAAAAAAAGCGTGCAAGATAATCAAAAAAGAGGTAACTTCAGAAATAATCGAAATAAAAAAAATAACCAACGTCATCAAAGTAAGTCAACATATCAACCAACACCTAGAAAAGAAAGAGAATTACCGGAGAAAATTACATTCACCGAATCTCTGTCTGTGCAGGAGTTAAGTAAAAAGATTTATCGTGAACCAAGTGAAATCATCAAAAAACTATTTATGCTTGGAGTCATGGCAAACATTAATGCAGAATTAGATAAAGATGCAATTGAACTTATTTGTGCTGATTATGGCGTAGAAGTAGAAGAAATTATTAAAATTGATGTAACAGATCTTGAAGCTGTCATTGCGGATGATGAAAATCCAGATGAAAATACAGTGGAAAGACCAGCAGTAGTTACGATTATGGGTCACGTTGACCATGGTAAAACAACATTGTTGGATGCAATCAGAAATACAAAAGTTACTGAAGGCGAAGCAGGCGGAATTACGCAGCATATCGGAGCTTATCAAGTTGAGGTTGATGGTAAGAAAATCACGTTCCTTGATACACCGGGACATGCCGCCTTCACAACGATGCGCGCGCGTGGTGCTCAAGTAACGGATATTACGATTATCGTTGTAGCTGCTGACGATGGAGTAATGCCACAAACAGTTGAAGCGATTAACCATGCTAAAGCTGCAGAGGTACCAATTATTGTAGCAGTTAACAAGATGGATAAAGAAGGAGCTAACCCTGATCGCGTAAAACAGGAATTGGTTGAAAATGGCCTAGTACCAGAAGAGTGGGGCGGGGATACTATTTTTGTACCAATGTCTGCGAAAAAAGGGGAAGGCATTGAGACATTGCTTGAAATGATTTTACTTGTAAGTGAAGTAAATGAATATAAGGCAAATCCTAAACGTAAAGCAATTGGTACTGTTATTGAAGCAGAATTGGATAAAGGACGTGGATCTGTCGCTACTTTACTTGTCCAAAACGGAACATTGCGCATAGGAGATCCAATTGTTGTTGGAGATACTTTCGGTAAAGTACGTGCGATGGTAAATGATTTAGGCCGCCGTGTTAAAGAAGCGGGTCCATCCACTCCGATTGAAATTACCGGATTAAACGAGGTGCCTCAGGCAGGCGATCGCTTCGTTGTATTTGAAGATGAAAAAACAGCACGTCAGGTTGGGGAAGCTCGTGCTCAAAAACATATCTTAGCTTCACGTAATGAAAGCTCCCGTGTAACACTTGAAAACCTGTTTGATCAATTAAAACAAGGGGAAGTAAAAGAAATTAATATCATTGTAAAAGGTGATGTTCAAGGTTCTGTTGAAGCGGTAGCTGCTTCCTTGCAAAAAATTGAGGTTGAAGGCGTAAAAGTTAAAATTATTCACGCGGGTGTTGGTGCTATTACTGAATCCGATATTATTTTAGCAACTGCCTCTAATGCGATTGTAATTGGTTTCAACGTGCGTCCGGATGTAAATGCTAAACGTGCTGCTGAAGCTGAAAAAGTAGATGTACGTCTGCACAGAATTATTTATAAAGCAATTGAAGAAATCGAAGCAGCGATGAAAGGGATGCTTGATCCTGAGTATGAGGAGAAAGTCATCGGTCAGGCTGAAGTTCGTCAAACGATTAAAATTTCCAAAGTTGGAACAATTGCCGGAAGCTATGTAACAGATGGTAAGATTACACGTAACAGTGGAATCCGTCTGATCCGTGAAGGCATCGTAATCTTTGAAGGTGAACTGGATACACTTAAACGCTTCAAAGATGACGTGAAAGAAGTAGCTCAAGGCTATGAATGTGGAATAACGATCAAAAACTTTAATGATATTAAAGAAGGCGATGTTATTGAAGCATATGTAATGGAAGAAATTAAAAGAGCATGATTGCTGCGGCAGAATGTGAATGTTTGATTCCTAATGCTCAATCCTTAAAGGAAAAAAGAGCGGTTCTGCAGCGCGTTATGACGCGATTAAAACAAAAATTTAATGTTTCTGTTGCAGAGGTTGACTATCAGGACATGTGGCAACGCACGGTTATCGCAATCGTGGTTGTCTCATCGTCCAGAACCAGTTCTGAAAGGGAATTGCAAAAAGCATTATCCTACCTCGATTCTTTCCCTGAATTGGAGAGAATTGCGACAAATATAGAATGGCTTTAAAAGAGGTGAAAAATATGAGCCTTAGAGCTACCCGTGTGGGAGAGCAAATGAAAAAAGAACTCAGTGAAATACTTGGCAGAAAAATCAAAGATCCACGAGTTGGATTTGTGACTGTCACAGATGTCGAAGTTTCTGGTGATCTTCAGCAAGCCAAAGTCTATATATCTGTTCTCGGCGATGCCGAAAAAAGAGAAGATACACTTAAAGGTCTTGCTAAAGCAACTGGATTTATTCGTTCTGAGCTGGGCCAGCGTATTCGATTGCGAAAAACTCCGGAAATTATTTTTGAATTTGATGAGTCGATTGACTATGGAAACAGAATTGAAAATCTATTGCATCAAATTCATCAGGAAAATAAAGAACCCAATGAATAAGGACTAGGATAGACGTTATGTCTATCCCCTTTTTATATAAAAATTTAGGAGAACAGGGTGATAGTGATGGAAGAGTTAAATGGAATCCTGATTCTCAATAAACCGGCAGGATTTACTTCTCATGACTGTATTATGAAAGTCAGAAAAATACTGAGGATGAAAAAAGTCGGACATACAGGAACGTTGGATCCGGATGTCACAGGTGTACTGCCTATATGTCTAGGAAAAGCAACCAGGGTTGCGGAGTACATAACGGATGCTGGTAAAGAATACATAGGTGAAGTAACTATTGGCTGGTCCACAACTACAGAAGATGCTTCGGGCGAATTAGTGGATAAGAAGATAATTGAGAAGCCGATCAAGCGTGCTGAAATTATCGAGATTTTGAACTCACTCACAGGAACGATTGTTCAAACACCTCCAATCTACTCAGCTGTTAAAGTAAATGGAAAGCGGCTGTATGAGTACGCATTGAAGGGAGAAAAGGTAGACATCCCCTCGCGTAAGGTGAATATTTATGAAATCGAGCTTTTAGACGATAGAGAACTCTTTGAGGGTGAATCGATTTCGTTTTCTTTTCGTGTCTCATGTGGGAAAGGAACATATATCAGAACGCTCTCCTGTATGATCGGAGACCAATTAGGCTATCCAGCCCATATGTCTAAGCTCATCAGGTCACGTTCAGCGGCTTTCACCCTTCAAGAGGCAATTACACTTGAAGAGCTAGCTTTACTTGCGGAGAAGGGCACTGTAAGCGACGTACTGAAGCCTATAGAAGAAGGGGTTCCAAATCTGCCAATTATTAAAGTTTCCAGTGAAATTGCAGAAAAAGTCCGTAATGGTGCTGTACTAACCTCTGACAACCTATCTGCCGAAAATACGGAGAGTCCTTTTGCTATTTTTAATGATCAGGAAGAACTAATGGCAATTTATCAGCATCATCCAGAGAAAAAAGGATTGTGTAAACCGGTTAAAGTTATTCCATTTATATAGTATGATATGGATGGAGATTGAAATTAGAGGGGAATAGAGATGAAAATAATCAATATTGCACATCCCCATGACTATAAGCGGGGGGACTTTCCGCCAATAGCAGTAGCTCTTGGTTATTTTGATGGCGTTCATATTGGCCATCAAAAGGTTATTGAAACGGTAAAACAAATTGGTGAAGAAAAAGGGCTGGCCACAGCGGTGATGACATTTGATCCTCACCCATCTGTCATTTTGAATAAACATATAAAGCACGTGAGGCTCTTAACACCATTGCAGGATAAAATTGAATTAATGAAGAACATGGGGTTGGATTATCTTTTTATTGTCCAATTCACACCTGATTTTTCAAGTCTTTCACCACAAAAATTTGTGGATGATTATTTGATTTCATTGCATATTCAGCATGTGGTTGCCGGCTTTGATTATTCATATGGACAATACGGAAAAGGAACTATGGAAACTCTTCCGCATCATGCAAAGGGTATGTTTGATGTAACAACCGTGTCAAAGCAGGATCTTGGAGAGGAAAAAATTAGTTCAACTCGTATTCGAGAGGAATTAATTAACGGCCATACTGAAACAATTAATCAATTATTAAGCAGGTATTTCACTGTTAAAGGATGTATTGTAGATGGAGAGAAACGCGGGAGGTTATTAGGGTTTCCTACTGCCAATATAGAAGTGGACCCCGATTATTATCTTCCTGGTACCGGAGTTTATTGCGTACGTATGAAAGTACGCGGTAATTGGTATAATGGTATATGTAATGTAGGCTATAAACCTACTTTTCATACGGAAAAAGAAGAGATTCCCACTATAGAAGTACATCTATTAGATTTTGAGGCTGATATCTATCAAGAGAGAGTCGTAGTTGAGTGGCATAAACGCATACGGAGTGAACAGAAATTCAGTTCTGTGGAACATTTGGTTACTCAGCTTGAAAAGGATAAACAATTCGCAATAGAATATTTTGGAGTGAATTAAGTACTTGCTTTTTTAACCGAGAAGTAGTATTCTTAATATCGTATGAAAAGAACCTTTCCTTGGCTAAGCGCATCACCAACGTTCGCTCAGGAATAGGGGATTTGAAAATTTTAGGAGGTGAATTAGGATGGCATTAACGCAAGAGCGTAAAAATGAGATCATTAATGAGTACAAAACTCATGAGAGCGACACTGGTTCTCCAGAAGTTCAGATCGCTGTCCTTACTGAACAAATCAACACACTTAACGAACACTTACGCACTCACAAGAAAGATCACCACTCACGTCGCGGTCTTTTGAAAATGGTAGGTAAACGTCGTAACTTACTTACTTACCTGCGTAATAAAGACGTTACTCGTTATCGCGAATTAATCAACAAGCTTGGTTTACGTCGATAAACTACTCAGAAAAAGCGGGATTTTTCCCGCTTTTTTGTTATACATAGAGGAGAAAGAGGAAAGTTAAAGGGTAATGTCGCTTTTTAACTCGACAACTATGGAGTATACTAATATTAATTTGATTGAAATCCAACAGATCTTGTCAAAATGATGAGAAACAGGATAAATTTTGTAAGATTATTGTAAGTAGAGAGGAGCAATGAAGAAATGGAGCAAACAAAACGCACATTTTCTTTAGATTGGGCAGGACGTCCATTAACGGTTGAAATCGGCCAATTAGCAAAGCAGGCTAATGGTGCTGCTTTGATTCGTTATGGCGATTCAGCCGTATTAAGTACAGCTGTAGCTTCAAAGGAACCGAAGAATTTAGATTTCTTCCCATTAACAGTAAGCTATGAAGAAAAATTATACGCAGTAGGTAAAATCCCTGGAGGATTCATTAAACGTGAGGGAAGACCAAGTGAAAAAGCGGTACTTACAAGTCGTCTAATTGACCGTCCAATTCGCCCGTTGTTCGCAGATGGATTCCGTAATGATGTACAAGTAGTCAGTATGGTTCTTAGTGTAGATCAAAACTGCCCAACTGAAATGGCAGCTATGTTCGGATCTTCATTGGCACTTTGTGTTTCTGATATCCCGTTTGAAGGACCGATTGCCGGTGTTATTGTTGGCCGTGTTGATGGTAAGTTTGTCATTAACCCAACGATCGAACAACTTGAAAACAGTGATATTCATTTAACTGTTGCAGGAACAATGGATGCTATTAACATGGTTGAAGCAGGAGCACAGGAAGTGCCTGAGGAAACCATGCTCGAAGCAATTATGTTTGGACATGATGAAATCAAGAAACTAATTGCATTCCAAAATGAAATTGTGGCTGCAGTTGGTAAAGAAAAACGTGAAATAACTCTTTATGAGCTAGATGCAGAATTAATCGAAGAAGTTAAAGGTATGTGTTTAGAAGAAATGAACACTGCTGTGCAAGTTCAAGAAAAGCATGCTCGTGAAGATGCAATTAAAGCAGTAAGAGAAAAAGTTATTGCTGTCTTTGAAGAAAAAGAAGCTGATGAAGAGAAGCTTAAGCAAGTAAATGAAATCTTGAGTAAATTGGTGAAGGATGAAGTCCGCCGTTTAATTACGGAAGAGAAAATCCGTCCTGATGGAAGAAGCCCTGAAGAAATTCGTCCTTTATCCTCTGAAGTTGGCTTATTGCCTCGTACTCATGGTTCCGGATTATTTACTCGTGGACAAACTCAAGCCCTTTCTATTGCTACACTGGGTGCATTAGGAGATGTTCAGATATTGGACGGGCTTGGCCTTGAAGAATCTAAACGTTTCATGCATCATTATAATTTCCCACATTTCAGCGTTGGTGAAACTGGACCTATCAGAGGACCGGGTAGACGTGAAATCGGACATGGTGCATTAGGTGAGAGAGCGCTTGAGCCGGTTATTCCAAATGAAAATGATTTTCCATATACGATTCGTCTTGTATCAGAAGTACTTGAATCTAATGGCTCTACGTCTCAGGCAAGTATTTGTGCAAGTACATTGGCATTAATGGATGCGGGTGTTCCAATTAAAGCACCGGTAGCAGGAATTGCAATGGGTCTCATTAAAAAGGGAGAACATTATACAGTTCTTTCTGATATTCAAGGAATGGAAGACCACTTGGGAGATATGGACTTTAAAGTGGCAGGTACAGCAAAAGGTGTAACTGCACTTCAAATGGACATAAAAATTGCAGGCTTGACTCGTGAAATCTTAGAGGAAGCATTGATGCAAGCTCAAAAAGGACGGAATCATATTCTGAATCACCTAACAAGCACATTGGAGCAACCAAGAGAAGAACTTTCACAATATGCGCCTAAGATTTTAACAATGGCTATTAAACCTGATAAAATCAGAGACGTTATTGGACCAAGCGGAAAACAAATCAATAAAATTATTGAAGAAACCGGTGTAAAAATTGATATCGAACAGGATGGTACAATCTACATCGCTTCCACTAATCAGGAAATGAATGAAAAGGCTAAAACGATTATTGAAGATTTGGTACGCGAAGTTGAAGTTGGTCAAATTTACCTTGGTACAGTTAAACGTATTGAAAAATTTGGTTGCTTCGTTGAAATCTTCAAAGGAAAAGATGGTCTTGTCCACATTTCTGAACTGGCAGAAGAACGTGTTGGTAAAGTAGAGGATGTAGTGAAAATTGGTGATGAGATCCTTGTTAAGGTAACTGAAATAGACAGACAAGGAAGAGTCAACCTTTCTCGTAAAGCGGTTCTAAAAGAACAAAAAGAAAAAGCAGAACAGAAATAAACATAACTTGGTCGGCTAGGAGACATTGGTTTCCTAGTCTTTTAATAATGTTCAATTCTAATTATGGAGCCTAGCGGTTCTAACCTGTCCTACCCGCTCATACATTTTGTGTGAGGAGGAGAAGAGATGGATAAAAAATTGTTGCAATTTCTTGCATTTTGTACCATTTGCGTTATATCATGGGTGTTGGTGCAAAGCTCATTTATGGATCAATATGTAAAAGGTATTCCCAATGGAACGGTCGCTTATGTTACAAATACAAATGATGAATTGTACCAACAAATTGAAGAAGCCGCTAAAACGTATAATCAAGAGCCTGTAGACGCTGTTATTGATAGGGTGTGGAAGAAAACACCTGGATACAATGGCATTCAGGTCGACATTGAAAAATCTTATAAAAAGATGAAAACTAAGGGTAAATTCCAGGAAACTCAACTTATTACTAAAGAAATCAGCCCTGAGGTCCATTTACAAGACCTGTCTCCATCGCCAATATACCGTGCGAATCCAAATAAACCTGTTGTATCATTTATTATTAATGTAGCTTGGGGTAATGAGTATATCGAAGGAATGTTGGACACTTTAAATAAACATAAGATGCATGCTACATTTGTTTTGGAAGGACGCTGGGTAAAAAATAATCCGAATCTAGCCAAGCGGATCGCAGCAGCCGGCCATGAACTAGGGAATCATTCATATACTCATCCGAATATGCAACAATTATCAGCTGCGGCTGTCGAGAAAGAAATCAGCGAAACAAACCGGGTCATTCAGGAGGTAACGGGCCATACTCCTCAGCTGTTTGGACCTCCGAGTGGAAGTTTTAATGATCGTACAGTTAAGGTTGCAGCAAGTCTTGGAATGGAAACAATATTATGGACAGTTGATACAGTGGATTGGAAAAAACCGACACCGGAAGTTTTAACAAAAAGGGTCCTTGACCATATACATAAAGGTGCACTTATTCTTATGCACCCAACAGAATCAACATCAAAATCAATGGATATATTAATCAAGAACATTGAGAAAGAATATAAAATTGTACCTGTCAGTGAGGCATTCAAAGAAGAACGTATAAGTCCCTGAAGACTTTCCTGCCTTTATTTTGGCGGGAAAGTTTCTCTATGCTATAAAAATGTATACATATTGGGTATGGTAATAAAGAGGGGCATCATGAATAGGAGGAACATTTGTTGATAAAAAAATATACATGTCAAAATGGGGTCCGTATCGTATTGGAAACAATCCCTACTGTTCGGTCAGTGGCGATTGGTATTTGGATTAAAACCGGTTCCCGAAATGAAGATTCCTTAAATAATGGTATTTCGCATTTCCTGGAGCATATGTTTTTTAAAGGTACCACAACAAGGTCTGCCAAAGAAATAGCTGAATCATTTGATCGGATTGGCGGTCAGGTAAATGCTTTCACCTCAAAAGAATATACGTGCTACTATGCCAAAGTATTGGACGATCACGCACCTTATGCACTGGATGTTCTTGGTGATATGTTCTTTAATTCTACATTTGCTGAAGAGGAATTGAAAAAAGAAAAAAATGTAGTTTGCGAAGAGATTAAGATGTATGAAGACACACCTGATGATATTGTTCATGATATTCTAAGCCAGGCTGTTTACGAAAAACATCCGCTTGGTTACCCAATTTTAGGTACGGATAAAATTCTTGATACCATCAATTCAGAGACATTAAAACAATATGTTTATAATCACTATACTCCTGATAAAGTGGTAATCTCGATTGCAGGAAATGTGGATGAGAGTTTTATCAAGCAGGTTGAAGGTTTATTTGGAAGCTATGAAGGCGGTACAGCGCGCCCTGAATTGGAAAAACCAACTTTCCATACCAATAAGATTGTCAGAAAAAAAGATACCGAGCAAGCCCATCTTTGTCTTGGGTATAACGGTTATGATATAGGCAATGAAAATATTTATAGCTTAATCACTCTGAACAATGTACTGGGAGGCTCTATGAGCAGCCGTCTATTCCAAAATGTTCGAGAAGAAAAAGGGCTTGCTTACAGTGTCTATTCCTATCATACCTCCTATCAGGATAATGGTATGGTGGTTATTTATGGTGGAACAGGGGCAAATCAAGTTCATCAGCTTTATGATACGATACAGGAAACTCTTGCTGAATTGCGTAATGATGGCATTACTGCCAAAGAGCTTGATAATTGTAAAGAGCAGCTGAAAGGAAGTTTGATGCTAAGCTTAGAAAGCACAAACAGCCGAATGAGCCGTAACGGTAAAAATGAGCTGTTATTGGGTAGACATCGAACTCTTGATGATATAGTTGAATTAATTGATACTGTTTCACTTAACAGCGTAAATGAGTGTATAGAAGATATCTTTACAGACTCCTATGCAGCAGCTTTATTGGGTCCGCAAGATAAGTGGAACTTAGATTAAAAAATAAATCTCTGGCGAGCTGGCGTGAACATCCATTGGATCTTGCGCCGGCTTGTTTTTTGTTTATTTGGAACAACTTTTTCTTCTAAAATGATGTCACCCATTCATATAGTGAGATTAAGCAGAATGTGATAGGGGTGTCCTCAAATGAAGCTGAGCGAATTAAGTGGCAAAGAAATTGTGGATGTGAAAAAAGCAGAACGGTTAGGGGTCCTAGGCCAAACAGACCTTGAGATCGATGAGTTAACCGGACAAATAACCGCACTTTTAATTCCATCTGGAAAATGGTTTGGTTTTAGAAAGAATGGTAATGAGGTCCGTGTGCCATGGAGTCAAATAAAAAAGATTGGTACGGATATGGTCATCATTGATATCCCTGATGGAAATTCAATAAAGGAACCGTAAAAAACGCCGCAGGGCGTTTTTTTTGTTTACCTCGTTTTTATCACGGATAGTTCCGGCATTTCATACTATGAGTTGTATAAATTGATCTTTAAAAAATAAAGAAGGTGAAAATCTTCCATGCTCACAGGAATGAATATTGCCGTTCTTGGTGGAGATGCCAGACAGCTTGAAGTGATTCGGAAATTAACGGAGTTAGACGCAAAGGTATATTTGACAGGGTTTGAACAGTTAGCACATGCATACACGGGAGCAGTAAAGGAAAAACTGGAAGATTTGCCGGTAAAAGAGCTGGATGCGATTATTTTGCCTGTTGCTGGCACAAATATGGAAGGTAAGCTGGATACCATTTTTTCAAATATGCAAGTCATCCTGACGGAAGCTTTTTTAAAGGAGACACCGGCACATTGTACAATCTATTCCGGTATAAGCAATGAGTATTTAATAAATATAACGAAACAGGCAAACCGTAAACTAGTCCAATTATTTGAACGAGATGATGTAGCGATTTATAATTCCATTCCCACGGTAGAAGGTACCATTATGATGGCCATTCAGCATACAGATTTTACGATACACGGATCAAATGTGGTCGTTCTTGGTTTAGGCAGAGTGGGAATGAGTGTGGCGCGTGCTTTCCATGGGCTGGGAGCCAAAGTCCTTGTAGGTGCCCGTAAATCAGAACATATAGCCAGAATAGAGGAAATGGGGTTAACTCCTTTCCATTTATCCGCTTTGGAATCTGTGGTTGAAAATGTGGATATTTGTATTAATACAGTTCCTCACAAAATCATTACCGCAGGAATTATTTCAAGGATGCCGTCCCGAACATTAATTATTGATTTAGCATCGAAACCGGGAGGAACAGATTTCAGATATGCAGAAAAACGTGGGGTTAAAGCAATATTAGCGCCCGGGTTACCTGGGATAGTGGCGCCTAAGACAGCCGGACAGATTATAGCAAATGTGTTGGGGCAATTACTGCTGGACGATTTAGGAAATGGAAAGGAGACACCATGATGGATGTTAAGGGATTGCGAATAGGGTTTGGATTAACAGGATCGCACTGTACGTATGATGAAGTATATCCAGAAATTGAAAAGCTGGTACTTGCAGGAGCCGAGGTTGTCCCTGTTGTCAGTTATACAGTTAAAAATACCGACACCAGATTTGGCAAGGGAGAGGATTGGATAGCTAAAATAGAAAAACTGACAAACCGAAAAGCGATTGATACCATCGTCGATGCAGAGCCCCTGGGTCCTAAGTATCCGTTGGATTGCATGGTGATTGCACCCCTGACAGGTGTTTCGATGAGTAAATTCGCAAATGCACAAAATGATTCCCCTGTTTTAATGGCTGCAAAAGCCACACTTCGGAATCATCGCCCAGTTGTTCTCGGTATCTCGACAAATGATGCCCTAGGTTTAAATGGTGTAAATTTAATGAGACTCCTAAGCACTAAGGATATATACTTCATTCCATTTGGCCAGGATGATCCTGAAAAAAAACCAAACTCTATGGTAGCCAGAATGGAAAGTCTAGTGGAAACGGTGGAATATGCTCTAGAGGCAAAACAAATCCAGCCTATTGTCATTGAAAAATACAGAGATTAAAGTGCATGATTTAAAAAAAAGATATCTTATGATATATTTTATAGAAGAATATATTCATTGTTCTGAAAAGAAGGTTGCTCCTTTTATAAAAAATATATAAATAGCTATGACAGCATATCTTATTATTTCTAGTAGTTTACATGAAAATAAATACCTAATTTTATAGGAAGGGGTAACAAACATGAATGAAAAAAAATTACACGTAGCTGTAGTCGGGGCTACTGGTGCTGTTGGACAGCAAATGATTGACACTCTTCAAAAAAGGAAATTCCCTATTGGGAAGATAAGCCTGTTATCCTCTTCTCGTTCAGCAGGTAAACAAATCGAATTTAATGGAGAGACCATAACAGTACAGGAAGCAAAGCCAGAGAGCTTTGAAGGGGTAGACATTGCCCTGTTTAGTGCTGGCGGCAGTATATCTAAAGCATTAGCTCCTGAGGCTGTTAAAAGGGGTGCTATCGTTGTAGATAATACGAGTGCCTTTCGTATGGACGAAAATGTTCCGCTTGTAGTTCCTGAGGTGAATGAGGATGATCTTCATAAGCATCAGGGAATCATAGCTAACCCTAATTGTTCGACAATCCAAATGGTTGCAGCGCTTGAACCAATCAGAAAAGCCTATGGACTTAAAAAAATTATTGTTTCCACCTATCAGGCTGTTTCTGGAGCGGGTGCAGCAGCTGTTGAGGAATTAAATACGCAAGCAAGCGATATTTTAGCCGGTAAAACGGTTAATCCATCTATATTACCTGTTAAAGGTGCGGAAAAACATTATCAGATAGCTTTTAATGCTATTCCTCAGATTGATGTTTTTGGTGAGAATGGGTATACATTTGAAGAAATGAAAATGGTAAATGAAACGAAGAAAATTATGCATTTGCCGTCACTGCAGGTAGCAGCAACGTGTGTTCGCCTTCCAATCGCAGTAGGCCATTCAGAATCTGTGTATATTGAAATTGAAAATAATGGTGTCAGTGCTGAGCAAGTAAAAGAATTATTACTAAATGCTCCTGGAATTGTCCTTCAGGATGATCCCGCCAATCAAGTCTATCCAATGCCTGCAGATTGCGTTGGGAAGAATGAAGTCTTTGTTGGGAGAGTAAGGAAAGATTTGGACGAAGATACTGGGTTCCATATGTGGGTTGTTTCCGATAACCTATTAAAAGGGGCCGCCTGGAATTCTGTTCAAATTGCAGAGAGTCTTATTCGATTAGGTCTAGTATAATCATTGAAATGATAGATATCTTGGCCTTCTTATTTTCTTTAAAGTAGGAAGGCTCATTTTGGGGTGTAAAAAGTGAAGATCATCATTCAAAAGTTCGGCGGTACCTCTGTAAAGGATGCAGAAAGCAGAGAGTATGCGTTTCAACATATAAAAAGAGGGATAGATAAAGGGTACAAAATAGTAGTTGTAGTATCTGCAATGGGCAGAAAAGGTGATCCATATGCAACGGATTCCTTACTTTCACTTGTTAATGAAAAAGGAATGTACTTGGGTGAACGAGAGCAGGACTTGCTATTATCTTGTGGAGAGATAATTTCAGCGGTTGTATTTACCAATATGCTCTTAGAAAAAGGAATTCGTGCGACTGCTTTAACTGGCGGACAGGCCGGTTTCAGGACAAATAATGACTATACAAATGCGAAAATAATGGAAATGAAGACCGATAGACTGATTGATGAGCTAGAAAAATCAGACGTTATCGTTGTGACCGGTTTTCAGGGTGTTGCTGAAAACGGTGATATAACAACGATAGGGCGCGGCGGCAGTGATACATCTGCTGCAGCCCTCGGAGCGGCACTAAAGGCGGAGTATGTTGACATTTTTACGGATGTAGAAGGAATTATGACAGCTGATCCCCGTATTGCGGAACAAGCCAGACCGCTGTCAGTAGTAACCTATACAGAGGTATGTAATATGGCCTACCAGGGGGCTAAGGTCATTCATCCCCGTGCTGTTGAAATTGCGATGCAGGCAAAGGTGCCGATGCGAATCCGTTCAACCTATGCTGAAGGTGAGGGAACGCTGGTTACAGGTCATCCGAAACACCGTCGAGGCAGTGATATACAGGAACGTCTTGTTACTGGTATTGCCCATGTAAGCAATATCACTCAGATAAAAGTAAAGGCTAAGGAAGATCAATATGATCTGCAGGCGGAAGTCTTTACTGCAATGGCCAATTCAGGCATAAGCGTTGATTTTATTAATATTTATCCAAATGGTGCTGTGTATACAGTCTCCAACAACGATGCCAATAAGGCAATTTCGGTATTACGTGAATTAGGATATGAACCTCGTATCCAATCAAACTGTGCCAAAGTGTCTGTCGTTGGAGCTGGGATTACTGGAGTGCCAGGAGTAACAGCAAAAATTGTCACTCCATTATCAGAACGAGGCATACAGATTCTGCAATCTGCAGATAGCCACACAACAATATGGGTATTAGTTAAAGAAGAAGATTTGGTGAAGGCTGTAAATGCTCTTCATAATGCCTTTAATCTCCATTTAATGGATGATGATCTGTATGAATGGGAAGAACTTGCGGAATAAAAAAATAGAAGATTGGAAGTGGAAATATGGGTCTTTTTGGGCGCGTGTCCACCGCGATGGTTACACCTTTTGATAATAAAGGAAATATTGATTTTGGAAAGACAGCAAAACTCATAGATTACTTAATTGAAACAGGCACAGATTCACTGGTGGTATCAGGAACTACTGGTGAATCTCCAACCTTATCTACAGAAGAAAAAGTGGCATTGTTTGAATATGTCGTGAAAATTGTAAACAAACGTATACCTGTGATAGCGGGAACTGGCTCAAATAATACGTATGCGTCCATCCATTTAACAAAGAAGGCGGAAGCGGCCGGTGTAGATGCAATTATGCTTGTAGCGCCTTATTATAATAAACCGAATCAAGAGGGGCTTTATCAACATTTTAAATCTGTGGCGGAGGCTACTACTCTGCCGTGCATGATTTATAATATACCAGGCAGAACGGCAACGAATATTCATCCGGAAACCGTTATTCGCCTGTCAGAGATTCCGAATATTGTTGCTGTAAAAGAGGCCAGCGGTAATTTAAATGCAATGACAAAAATTATTGCCAATACACCGGATGATTTCGATTTATACAGTGGAGATGATGGTTTAACTCTGCCTGTACTTTCAATTGGAGGGGCAGGTGTGGTTTCGGTGGCATCCCATATAATCGGACGTGACATCCAAAAAATGATAGAACATTTCTATGCTGGTGAAATGGCTGAGGCAGCCCAAATGCATCAGAGATTAATGCCAGTTATTGAGGGGTTATTTATGGCACCAAGCCCAGCGCCTTTAAAAACTGCCTTGCAAATCAAGGGAATGAGCGTTGGGTCTGTTCGTTTGCCTCTTGTGCCTATGAATGAAGTTGAACGGAACACATTGATAAATCTATTAAATACATTAAAATAATGCTTAATTAAAGTATGTCTATTTTTAGAGTCTGCCTGAGGATAAGCCAATCCAATGCGATTGGCTTATCTATCTTTTTAGCACTATTTTATACATATTCATTTTTTATATATCATGTTTTAGTTAGCATTGAAGATATCTGCTTGTTTGTCATACATATGGGAAACAAATAGCGTATATATACATTATGAACCTAAAGAAAAGCTTAAAGAACGATAGTCAGAATTCATAGATAAATCTAAAAAGATGATGTCAGTGGCATGCCGATACACTATCGGTTATAATGGATTCAACTGGAAAATGGACGAGTAGTTGATAACAGGAGGAACAATAAATTGGTTAAACAAATTAGACAGAAGATCAAAGTAATTGCATTAGGCGGAGCAGGAGAGATCGGAAAAAATATGTATCTCGTTGAAGTAGACGAAGATATTTTTGTACTTGATGCCGGGTTAATGTTTCCGGAAACCGAAATGCTTGGAATTGATGTAGTCATTCCGGATATCTCTTACCTTATCGAAAATAAAGAAAGAATTCAGGGAATTTTTCTATCCCATGGTCATGAGGATCATATTGGTGCACTACCTTATATTATTGAGGAATTGGATGCACCGGTTTATGGTACAAGATTGAGCATAGAATTAACAAAATCCAAAATCGCAGAAATTAACGAAAATTTAAATGTTGACTTTGAAGTAATAGATTCAAACACATCCCTGCGTTTTTCTTCTGCAAGAATTACATTTTTCAAAACGAATCACAGCATTCCTGATTCTGTTGGAATCTGTATTGAAACAAAAGATGGTGCAATAGTTTATACGGGTGATTTTAAATTTGATCAGGCTGCCCAAGGACTTTACAAAGCGGAAATTGGCAAAATGGCAGCAATCGGTGAGTCAGGAGTTCTCTGTCTATTATCAGATAGTTCAGGAGCAGAACGGATTGGATTTACACCTTCTGAATCCCTTGTTGCAAGAAATATGTCTGATGAATTTTACAATGCAAAAGGCAGAATTATTGTAGCATGCTATGCATCTAATCTTAACGGTCTTCAGCAAGTGTTCAATGCCGCGTTTGATAATCATAAAAAAGTAGCGGTTGTCGGCAAATCTATGGAAAAAGTAATGGAAATTGCCTTGGAATTTAATTATTTGGATGTCCATGAGGATGTGTTGATTCCGATAACTGAAATCGACCAATATGAAGATCGTGAAATTATTATCCTTGCTACTGGATTGCAGGGAGAGCCATTTGAAGCGTTGCAAAAAATGGCCAAGCATGGTCATAAACAAGTTAATATTAAGCAGGGTGATACGGTATTATTGGCAGCTAACCCTGTCCATGGCGGAGAACTGCTTATGTCCAGGACTATCGATTTGTTATTTAGAGCAGGTGCAAAGGTAGTAGCTGGTAAAAACCAAATCCATGTATCGGGCCATGGAAGCCAGGAAGAGCTAAAAATGATGCTTAATCTTATGAAACCAAAGTATTTTATACCTATCCAAGGTGATTATAAAATGCTAATTGCCCATATGCGCATTGCGAAATCGATTGGCTTTAACCAAAATCAAATTCATATACCGGAAAATGGTGAGGTTATTGAAATAACAAATGACTCAATCGAAAGCGCTGGTAAAGTGACTGCTGGGAATGTTTTGATAGATGGAAGCGGCGTTGGTGATGTAGGAAATATTGTCTTGCGTGACCGACGATTACTATCTCAGGACGGTATTCTAATTGTTGTTGTGACTTTAAGCCGGGGGGACAAGAGTATAGTAGCAGGTCCTGAAATCATTTCACGTGGATTTGTATATGTTCGAGAATCAGAATCATTAATGGAACAATCAACAAATATTGTACGTGAGATTGTGATTAAAAATACTTCTAAAGACCATTTTGACTGGGCCGGAATGAAACAGGAAGTCCGTGATAGTTTAAATCATTATTTGTTTGATAAAACAAAAAGACGCCCAATGATTTTACCAATTATTATGGAAGTATAAATAGGACGTAAATGGCTATCCAGCGGATAGCCATTTTTCTTATCCAGCTAAGTATCAGTTGGAAATGATGATAGATGTAGCTTAAAGAATATCAAATCTAATCCAGCGTTATTTGGTTGAATTAAAAAAGAATGAGAGTGATATATAGTGATTACATTTGAACAAGTAACAGAAGAGAATTTATATATAGCAAAAGAAATGATGGATTCTAATTCTTCCTATTTTAAGGAGTACGGTATATCGCAAAATAGGGAGGAAATATTAGAATCATTGTCTCTAAACCAAGGTAATTATTTGATTAAAGCCGATGATACGTATATTGGACTAACTGTTTTTAGGGAGCATAAAGTGGAGCAGTTCGTTACGATTAATCTGATAATCATTCATGCAGATTACCAGGGATTTGGTTATGGTACAACAGCTTACTTTGAATTGGAAGATCAGTTTATCAAGCATGGATTAAAGAAAATCAGATTGAATGTGAGCAGTGAAGACAACAGAGTCAAATCATTTTGGGAAAGAAATGGGTATACAGCCAGTGAACAAGATACAAGTAATGGGGAAGATAGGGTACGTTATGAAAAGTATCTTGTTTAGTGTTAATGTTACAGGCGGCTTGTCATTGAAAAGCCGCCTTGTTTTATTTTCTGCTCACATTTAAGACTGATGAAGTAATTACACCAATCAAAAAAAATAAAAAAAATTAAATGAAAGCGGTTTATTCTTTTGAAAATGGGTATTATATAAATAAGAAAGGAGGAAACAAAAAAGTTTAACACTTCAGGTGACTCAATCATATAGTGTTCGTTCCGTAGAAGGAAGCTTAAGTATTAAGAGTGAACGATATATGATCGAAACTATTTCTAACAAGATTATGTGAATCTTAAACAAATGTGATAATGTGGTTTAATTCTAAAGGTAACTTCTAAAAGAAATTAACTCAAATGGGGAAGGATTGAAAGACCGATTTATGCTGATAGTAAACAGTTTTCAGTATAAAAAAGTCCAGATATGTTTAACCAAAAGCCTTTCACCGGATATATTTCAAAAGGGTGGAGTTAATAGTAGGAGTCTTACCAATGAAAAACCAAAAAAAGGCAAGGTGATGGTCACAATTGGATAAGAGTGGAATGGTTGTTTTGTTCCACATAATCAGGATTGATCGAAATAGAAAATCGGGTATGAGTAACCAATAAAAATTGAATATGCAGTGTGTTTTTAAGGTAACGTAAAAGGTGTAAAGAAACCTTTATAATGCGGAACTAACACACTTCAGCTGAAAAAGTTTGAACCAGAAGTACCGGGCAGTAATAAAGTTTTAATCAGCTGATGCATGGTTGAGTCTCCTAAGGTGTTAAACGATTGTTTCTCCTGAAGAATCCTAAAAATAGGATTCTTTTTTTTGGTTTTTTAGAATGTATTAGTGCCCCGTAAATTGAATGGAAAAGATTCCACTGTACATACTAAAGGGGAGAGTGTTTTTGTAGAGGGGGATTAAGAGTGGATAAAAAGTCAGAGGTACCTCATGAGGAAAAGACAGTGGATGATACTAAGGGAGCTGCCAGTGCTCTTGTAGATAAGATACAAGCTTTGGGACAAACCAATGTACCGCAGTTACCAAAAGATTCAACCATACATTGTTTAACGATTATAGGACAAATAGAAGGTCATGTACAATTGCCACCGCAAAACAAAACAACAAAATATGAACATGTTATTCCACAGTTGGTGGCAATCGAACAAAATCCTGATATTAAAGGGTTATTGGTTATCTTAAATACCGTTGGAGGTGATGTGGAAGCTGGGCTTGCTATGTCTGAAATGATTGCTTCTCTATCAAAGCCAACTGTATCTATCGTTTTAGGAGGAGGTCATAGTATCGGTGTCCCTATAGCAACTAGCTGTGATTATTCTTTCATTGCAGAAACAGCTACCATGACAATCCATCCTATTCGTCTTACCGGACTTGTGATCGGAGTACCCCAATCATTTGAATATCTTGATAAAATGCAGGACCGGGTCGTGAATTTTGTGGTCAAGCACTCAGCCATCAATGAAGACACCTTTAAGGATTTGATGTTTGCGAGAGGAAATCTTGCGAGAGATATTGGAACAAATGTAGTGGGGGAAGATGCTGTGAAAACAGGCTTAATTGATGAGGTTGGCGGTATCGGTGCTGCAATTGCCAAGCTTAACGAAATGATAAGAGAAAAAAGTGACTCTTCGAAAGGAGATTAAGTATGACTTTTTATACAATTATGCCTTTGGATACTTTGATGTATGAAGAATTATATCAAGCCAGTCATGAAATGTTTAAGAAGGATGGTATCCCGTTTATTGGAGAGAGATTACCTAATGGAGCAGTAAAGGTTAACCGGATTATCAGTACAGATCCAAATGATTACTTATCTGAGACACTTGCGCCAGGAGCGGTAATTAACAACCTGTAATAGCGGTCAGTGTGTATTATTTATGCTATAATAAAGGTGAACGGGGTAAAGGCAGCCAGGTTGGCTGCTTTCTTTTCGTTTTTAATTCTATATGAAATACGGGTGGTTGAATGAGTAAGAAAAAAAAGAAATCTCGTTCCAAAAAAGGTGACCAAATAAAGTCAACCTTAAAATATGAAATATCGGGACTTTCTATATTTGGGTTTTCTGCGATTGCAATGGCAAAGCTTGGGGCAGTAGGAACTTCATTCGTGTTTCTTTCTAGGTTCTTTATGGGGGAGTGGTATATTTTACTTCTGCTTGGCTTAATGGCCTTCGGTGTGTTCCTAATGTGGAAAAGAGAGGTTCCATTCTTTTTTAAACGCCAGCTGGTAGGTATATACTTCATTATTTTAGCAATCTTACTCTCTTCACATATTATTTTATTTGAGAATTTGTCTTCTAATAATGGATTTACCCAGCCAAGTGTCATTTTAAATACCTGGGAAATCTTTTGGATGGAATTACAGGGAACTGCGAGTACCATTGATCTTGGCGGTGGGATGATTGGTGCCATCCTTTATGCCGTCTTCCATTTTTTATTTGCAGATGCCGGCAGTAAATTTATTTCATTTTTATTGATTGTTGCAGGTTTAATTCTTATAACAGGTAAAGGTTTAAGTGATTCAATTGGCAAAGTACTTGGTGCGATTGGAAGATTTATCGTCAGCCAGTGGAAATCGTTTATGGCAGAACTTCGAGAGCCTAAAACAACAAAGAATAAAAACAAAAATCAAAAGATGAAAAGTAAAAGTGAATCTGTACAAGCTGCATCTCCAGTACTGGAAGATGAGAGAAATAATCCAGAAAAAGAAGATACACTTGAAGAAAGAATTATTTCGAATTTTGCTGATCGTGCCTATTTGGATGAGGAAATTGATGAAAAGAAAACTGATGATCAGATCAGTAAACCAAATGATAGTACTGAAGCTCCTGCTGAATCTGTGCCACATATGACTTTTACAGAAGTTGAAAATGTGGACTATAAACTGCCAAAATTATCGCTATTGAAGTCACCAAAAAAAGCAGATCAAAGTGGAGAATATGAATTAATACATACAAATGCTGAGAAATTAGAGAGTACCTTTAAAAGCTTTGGAGTTAAAGCGAGGGTCACTCAAGTTCATCTGGGACCTGCAGTTACGAAATATGAGGTGCATCCTGATGTAGGTGTAAAGGTTAGTAAGATTGTGTCATTATCAGATGATTTG
The DNA here is from genome assembly GCF_058267515.1 of Pradoshia sp. Z6_59. Taxonomy (NCBI): domain Bacteria; kingdom Bacillati; phylum Bacillota; class Bacilli; order Caryophanales; family Bacillaceae; genus Pradoshia; species Pradoshia sp. Z6_59. The sequence continues at coordinate 138,833 of NZ_JBZCPP010000010.1, read as the reverse complement.
GCATTGGCGCTCGCTGCCAAGGATATACGTATTGAAGCACCAATCCCAGGTAAATCAGCGATTGGGATAGAAGTGCCTAATTCAGATGTGGCGGTAGTGTCATTAAGAGAGGTTCTCGAGGTACAGCCTTCTGAAAAAAGCGGTTCAAAACTATTAATTGCTTTAGGTAGAGATATATCAGGTGAAGCAGTTTCTGCTGAACTGAATAAAATGCCTCACTTACTCGTAGCCGGAGCAACCGGAAGCGGGAAAAGTGTCTGTATTAACGGAATCATTACTAGTGTACTCATGAGAGCAAAACCACATGAAGTTAAAATGATGATGATTGATCCAAAAATGGTGGAGTTAAATGTTTATAATGGAATCCCTCATTTATTGGCTCCAGTTGTAACAGATCCAAAAAAAGCAGCTCAGGCATTAAAGAAAGTTGTTATGGAAATGGAAAGGCGTTATGAGTTGTTTTCTCATTCAGGAACTCGAAATATTGAGGGGTACAATGACTTAGTGACGAGACAAAATTTAGAAGAAGGCGAAAAAAATCCTTTATTGCCATATATTATTGTCATTGTGGATGAGTTGGCAGACCTTATGATGGTTGCGTCGAGTGAGGTGGAGGATGCAATAACAAGGCTTGCACAAATGGCAAGGGCTGCAGGCATACATTTGATTATTGCAACCCAGCGGCCATCTGTAGATGTTATTACAGGAGTTATAAAAGCCAACATCCCTTCACGGATTGCTTTTAGTGTCTCCTCCCAAATTGATTCGAGAACCATATTAGATATGGGCGGGGCAGAAAAACTTCTCGGTCGCGGGGATATGTTATTCCTGCCTGTAGGTGCGTCAAAGCCGGTACGGGTACAAGGTGCGTTTTTATCAGATCAGGAAGTGGAAGATGTAGTAGACTTCGTGATTTCTCAGCAAAGAGCCCAATATCAAGAGAATATGATCCCGGATGAAGTTCAGGAAACAGTAAGTGAATCAACAGATGACTTATATGATGAAGCCGTCAAATTAATTGCTGATATGCAAACCGCCTCTGTTTCGATGCTCCAAAGACGATTCAGGATTGGATATACAAGGGCTGCACGTTTGATCGATGAGATGGAAGCTCGCGGTGTCGTTGGTCCGTATGAAGGAAGCAAACCAAGAACTGTGCTTGTTCCTAAGGACTTCGATCAGGCTAGTAATTCATAAAAAGAGCAGTATAGGTACCAAACCCGAAAGTTAGATTAAAAACTAACTTTTGGGTTTTTTTGTATGTTAAATAAATAAATTTTAAACTGTAAAGAAAGTTTATAAGTGAGTTTTTTTTCAAAAAGTTATTAATAATTTTATATTAGGATAATTTATTTATTTTTACTTAAATTCATGTTAAATTAAAATTGAATTAGAAACATATATATAATTATCAGGAAATAATTTTTCCGGATAAGAAGATTTATTGTACATATTTGTATAATACAAAAGCGAAAAATTGTACCCATCTACACAATGCACCATTTAAGTATGTATTTTCTATAATCATTTAACAGATTCATCTAAAACGATGTTATGTGTAAAAGGATAGTGAAAAGCTCATACTATATGGAGCACCGACTAATTATTTTGGAGGTTGTTATGTTGAAAAAGAGTAAATTTGGACTGGCTTTGTCTCTTGTGTTAGCTGCTAGTACCTTTCTTGGTGCTTGTGGAAACAAAGAGGAGAGCAATGAAGGCGGCACGGCCAACGAGAAAAATAATTTCACTGTCGCAATGGTTAGTGACACAGGTGGTATTGACGACAAATCCTTCAATCAATCTGCATGGGAAGGTATTCAAGCTTTTGGTAAAGAGAATGGATTAAAAGAAGGTAAAAACGGCTATACCTACCTGCAATCTGAATCAGATGCTGATTACACCACAAACTTAAACCAGCTTGTACGCCAAAAGTATAATTTAATATATGGTGTTGGATTCACAATGGAGGATGCGATTAAAGAAGCAGCTGATCAAAATCCGGATGGGAAATTTGCTATTATCGACTCAGTGGTTGAAGCTGATAACGTTGCAAGTATCACATTCAAGGAGCAAGAAGGTTCATTTATCGTAGGTGTTATTGCTGGTATGCAAACAAAATCCAATAAAGTTGGCTTTGTAGGTGGAATAGAGAACCCGCTAATTCAAAAATTTGAAAAGGGCTTTATTGCTGGTGTTAAAACAGTAAATCCTAATGCTGAAGTACAAGTGAAATATACAGGAAGTTTCAGTGATGCGTCTCTTGGTAAAGCAACAGCATCAGCTATGTATAAATCAGGTATTGATGTCATTTATCACGCGGCAGGAAATGGTGGTAAGGGAGTCTTCACTGAGGCAAAAAACATTAAGAAAAGTAATCCTGAAAAGGATATATGGGTAATTGGTGTAGATAAAGACCAAGCTGATGAAGGTGAAATCAGCGGCACAGACATGAACGTAACGCTCACTTCCATGGTTAAGCGTGTTGACTTAGCTGTACAAGAAGTTTCAAAACAAGCGATGGAAGAATCCTTCCCAGGAGGAAAAAACGTAGAGTTTGGTCTTGGAAATAACGGTGTTGATATTGCACCGACTAAAGATAACTTATCTGACGATATACTTAAAACAGTTGATGAATATAAAGAGAAAATTAAGAACGGTGACATAAAAGTACCATCTACTCAAAAAGAACTTGATGCATTTTAAAAATAAGATAAAGGGATAAGGGCCTTGGGTCCTTATCCCTTTATCTCTAAAGGACCTATTAGTATTAGGAGCTTAGCAAAGGGCTAATAGTTTTCTGGATGGACCATGAAAGCCAGTCTTTCTTAATTAGACAAGAAGAATATGAATGGTATTTTAGTAAAATAGTAAAAGTCAGATACATGTACAAACGGTCAGATTGACGATTAGGTGGAAATTGGGTAGTTTTTAAATTTTTTGTCAGTTTATGCTTTAACAGAATATTTATAATATATAAACTTTTTTTAGTAGGAAAAAAGACTTATATGAATAAAACTCAGGTATACCGTGGTTTTTTCAACATTTTTGTGGAAAAAAACGGATAAGGTAACGCTTCCAAAATATGATATTTTTGTGAATAGCTATTTCTTTCTTTGGTAATACATGATAAATTATGAGTGGTTAGTAGATAACATCAATAGAATGAGAGTGGGAAATTTCCTGGGGGAAAAGAGTATGTCTATCAGACACGACAACCGACAATTATATCTGCAAGTAATCGACAAGATTAGACAGGACATAAGAACCGGTATCTATAAGGAGCATGAAAAATTGCCATCTGAGTCTGAATGGGCCAAAATACTCGGTGTGAGTAGAGCGACATTAAGAGAAGCACTCAGAATACTGGAAGAGGATAATGTGATTATACGCAGGCATGGGGTAGGTACTTTTGTGAATTCCACTCCTTTATTCTCATCTGGAATTGAACAATTAAAGAGTGTGACAGACATGATTCGCGAAGCAAACATGAAACCAGGAACAATTTTTTTAAACTCATTCATAGAGGGTGCAACAGAAGAAGATATGCGAAGGTTCGACTGTCAAATTGAAGATAAGTTTTTAGTAATCGAGCGAGTCAGAACTGCTAATGGGGAACCTGTCGTTTATTGCTTGGACAAGATACCTGTTCGTGTGTTACCGGATCCATCTCTTTATCAAGAGGAATCATTACTTCATGTCTTGGAAAGAACTGCCGGTATACAAATTACATACGCTGTGGCTGATATCGAACCACATGGCTATCACGAAAAGATTTCGCCTATTTTAAATTGCAAGTTAGACACTGCTCTGCTTTTACTAAAACAAACTCACTATGATAGTAAGGACAAACCATATCTATACTCGGCGAACTTCTTTAAAGCGGATACATTTCGCTTTCATATTTTGCGCAAAAGAACATAATTTATGCGCAAAATAAGGGAACTACTGCCAAAAAAAATATAGGGGGTTAAGACCTTGAAGAAACGCAAATTTGGAATAGCATTGTCACTAGTTCTGGCTGCGGGCACAATTTTAGGTGCTTGTGGAAACAAAGAAGAGAAAGGCAACAGCAGTGAAACAGAAGGTAAGGACAATTTCACAGTTGCTATGGTAACAGATACAGGCGGAGTTGATGACAAATCCTTTAACCAATCTGCTTGGGTAGGTATACAACAGTTTGGTAAAGATAACAATCTTGAAAAAGGCAAAAACGGCTATGATTACCTTCAGTCCAAATCTGATGCTGATTACACTACTAACTTAAATCAGCTGGTACGACAAAAATTTGACCTTATTTATGGGGTAGGTTTCTTATTGTCTGATTCCATTACAGAAGTTGCTGAGCAAAATCCTAAGAGCCAATTCGCGTTAATTGATTCTGTTGTAGATGTTGATAACGTGGCAAGTATTACATTTAAAGAGCATGAAGGATCCTTCCTGGTAGGTGTAGTAGCCGCGATGCAAACTAAATCTAATAAAATTGGATTTATTGGTGGAGTAGAAAGTGAACTTATTAAAAAATTTGAGAGCGGATTTATAGCAGGTGTTAAATCAGTTAAACCTGAGGCAGATGTTCAGGTGAAATATGCAGGTGATTTTAATAAAGCTGATATTGGTAAAGCTACAGCACAAGCAATGTATAAATCCGGTATTGATATTATCTACCATGCAGCCGGCGGAACAGGTAAAGGCGTATTTACAGAAGCAGTTAACATCACTAAAAATGATCCAAGCAAAGAAATCTGGGTTATTGGGGTTGACTCTGACCAAGCAGCATTAGGTGATGTACCTGGTACAGACAAAAATGTCACATTAACATCTATGATTAAACGAGTTGATTTGGCAGTTATGGAAGTATCCAATCTTGCTAAGGAAGGCAAATTCCCAGGCGGAGAAAATGTTGAATTTGGTTTAGAAAATGATGCGGTTGATATCGCACCTTCACAAGAAAACTTGTCAGATGATATCAAAACTAAAGTTGCAGAATACAAAGAAAAGATTAAGAGTGGAGAAATTAAAGTACCATCTACTCGTGAAGATTTAGAAACATTCTTAAAAAAATAAGCACTTCCTAGTAAGGGATGAGGATGTGTTCCTTATCCCTTACGATTACCCTGGCTTATGTCAGTCTGACATCAGACCTTTAAGCAATATGGTAAAGGAAAGGTTGCTAAAACAAGATTGGCAACTTTTCTTTTGTCATCTTACTTATGAATCTTCTCTGGAAAAAGGAGTGAAAAAACTGTGGACTATGTTATTGAGATGTTGCACATCCGTAAAGAGTTCCCTGGCATCGTCGCAAATGATGATATCACCTTACAATTAAAAAAAGGTGAGATTCATGCTTTGTTAGGAGAAAATGGTGCAGGAAAATCCACGTTAATGAATGTCTTGTTCGGTCTTTACCAGCCAGAACAAGGGGAAATCCGTGTAAATGGTAAAGAAGTAAAAATTACAAGCCCAAATATTGCAAATGACTTGGGCATAGGAATGGTGCATCAGCATTTCATGCTTGTTGATACGTTCACAGTAACAGAAAACATTATTCTTGGTAAGGAGCCCACCAAAGGTGGAAAAATTGATTTAAAAGAGGCTGCCCAGGAAGTTAGGCAGTTATCAGAAAGATATGGATTGAAAATTGATCCAGATGCCAAGATTTCTGATATCTCTGTTGGTATGCAGCAAAGGGTTGAAATTCTAAAAACTCTGTATCGCGGAGCTGACATTCTTATTTTTGATGAACCAACAGCCGTATTAACACCACAGGAAATTAAAGAGTTAATACAGATCATGCAAAATTTGATCACTGAAGGTAAATCCATCATACTGATTACTCACAAACTGAAAGAGATTATGGAAGTCTGTGACCGTTGTACTGTTATTCGTAAAGGAAAAGGAATCGGTACTGTAAATGTCAGTGAAACGAATCCTAATGAATTAGCGAGTTTGATGGTAGGGCGCGAAGTCGTTTTTACAACTGTGAAGAAGGATGCAAAACCAAGTGGAGAGGTATTGAATATACAAGATCTTGTCGTAAAGGATTCCCGTGGTGTTGAAGCGATTCGAAGCCTTAACCTATCCGTCCGTGCAGGAGAAATACTGGGGATTGCAGGTGTGGATGGAAATGGACAATCTGAGCTGATTGAAGCGATTACTGGCCTGAAAAAACCAGAATCCGGTACTATTTCCATAAACGGGACTGAAATTCAGAAGAAAAGTCCAAGGAAAATCACAGAAACAGGACTTGGGCATATTCCACAGGATCGACATAAATATGGTCTTGTATTGGACTATTCAATTGGCGAAAATATGGTTCTCCAAACATATTATCAACAACCACTTTCAAAATGGGGAATCTTAAATTATAAAAATATCTTTAATAAAGCTCGTACATTAATTAAAGAGTTTGATGTTCGTACTCCAAGTGAGTATACTCCGGCAAGAGCTTTGTCTGGAGGAAACCAGCAAAAGGCGATCATTGCTCGTGAAATAGATCGTAATCCTGATTTGTTAATTGCTGCTCAGCCAACACGCGGTCTTGATGTAGGAGCCATTGAGTTCATTCACAAACGTTTGATTGAGCAACGGGATCATGGGAAAGCAGTATTGCTTGTTTCCTTTGAGCTGGATGAGATTTTAAATGTCAGTGACCGTATTGCTGTTATATATGAAGGTTCCATTGTGGCTATTGTTGATCCTAAGAAAACGACAGAACAGGAGCTCGGATTATTAATGGCAGGAAGTAAGGTTAAGGAAGCGGGGAACGAAGCTAATGTATAAAAGATTATCGAACTTATTAATCCCTGTTATAGCTGTCTTGCTCGGTTTAATCGCAGGTGCTATTGTGATGTGGGTCAGCGGTTATGATCCGATAGCTGGTTATGGTGCTTTATGGGATGGTATATTCTATGATTCCTATGCAATAGGTGAGACAATTCGTCAGGTTAGCCCTTATATTCTTGCAGGTTTAGCCGTTGCCTTTGCATTTAGGACAGGACTTTTTAATATTGGTGTTGAGGGCCAGTTTTTAATGGGATGGTTAGGTGCTGTATGGATCGGAACGTTATTTACTGACCTTCCTAAAATCATCCATTTGCCGCTTGCAGTCATTGTTGCTGCTTTAGCAGGTGCTTTATGGGCTTTCATCCCTGGTCTCTTAAAAGCTAAATTCAGGGTGCATGAAGTTATAACAACCATTATGATGAACTACATTTCTCTTCATGTAGTCAATTATATCATCTCTTACGTTTTAACAGATAACATGGACAAAACAGAAAAGATTGCTCCATCAGCATCTTTACGTTCTGACTTTTTAGCCGAAATGACGATTAACTCCAGATTACACTGGGGATTTGCGATAGCAATTCTTGGAGCAATTATTATGTGGTTTTTATTAGAAAAAACAACAAGAGGCTACGAATTAAAAGCTGTTGGTTTTAACCAGCATGCATCTAAATACGCAGGTATCAGTGTAGATCGCAATATTGTATATGCCATGCTGATCTCTGGTGCTTTTGCAGGACTTGCCGGTGCTATGGAAGGTCTTGGAACATTCGAGTATATTGGTGTAAAAGGAGCACATACAGGAGTAGGTTTTGACGGAATCGCAGTTGCATTACTAGGTGCCAATACAGCGATTGGAGTTGTGCTTGCTGCTTTATTATTCGGTGGATTGAAATATGGTTCATTGAATATGCCAATGGAAACTGGAATACCAACTGAAATCATTGATGTAGTCATAGCTTTAATCATATTCTTCGTTGCATCCAGTTATATTATTCGTCTCATGCTGAGAAAGTTTAGCAAGAAAAAGGGGGTGGAATAAGTGAGTTTTTTAGAGATACTAGCGATACTTGTCCCTTCTACACTTGTTTACGCCTCTCCACTTATTCTGACAGCCCTCGGTGGTGTATTTTCTGAGCGTTCTGGTGTAGTAAATATTGGATTAGAAGGTTTAATGGTAGTTGGTGCTTTTACAAGCATTGTATTTAACTTATCATTTGCGGATACATTTCATGAATGGACTCCTTGGATTTCATTAGTTGTAGCTATGGTAGTTGGTGGGATTTTCTCACTATTGCATGCAGTTGCTTCAATCACATTCAGGGCTGACCAAACAGTCAGTGGGGTAGCCATTAATATGTTGGCACTTGGAGCTTGTATGTTCCTTGTGAAATTAGTATACGGAAAAGGACAAACTGATAAAATTGCTGAACCATTTTACAGTTTTGATATACCTGGTTTAAGTGATATACCTGTATTGGGTAAAATTTTATTCTCAGATGTTTATTTAACCTCGATCCTGGCGATCGTGATAGCTGTGATTTGCTGGTATGCCATTTATAAAACACCGTTTGGGTTACGCCTTCGTTCAGTTGGTGAACATCCAATGGCCGCTGACACAATGGGAATAAACGTTAATAAAATGCGTTATATTGGTGTTATTTTAAGTGGAATCTTGGGAGCTTTGGGTGGAGCTATTTATGCTTCGACTATTGCTCTAGACTTTACTCATGCGACCATATCCGGACAAGGTTTTATGGCACTTGCAGCTATGATATTCGGTAAATGGCATCCAATTGGTGCAATGGGCGCAGCATTATTCTTTGGATTTGCGCAATGTTTAAGTATCGTAAGCTCAATGCTTCCATTCTTTAGTGACATTCCGAATGTATATATGTTAATTTTGCCATATGTATTAACAATTCTGGCTTTAACAGGATTTATTGGACGTGCAGATGCTCCGAAAGCATCCGGTACGCCGTATATCAAAGGAAAACGTTAAAAGCTAAACTCATTCATGATTTAAACAAAGACAAGTGCTGTTCTATTATACGAGCAGTCCTTGTCTTTTTTATTTCTGATCTAATCGGTGTCAATTTTATTTAGCTTGAAAGTAGAAGAGAGAATGAAAGAAGGTCAGGGTCAGATCCTTGATTTACCTTCCATTTAACCTGTATATTCAAACTAAAGGTTTAAAAAAAATCCTTGAGACGAACAATATGGATAAGAACCTGCATAACATTGAGTAAAGGGAGGTCAAAAATATGGCAGTTATTGATGAGATTAAACTAAAACAAGCTGGCATTACTATTCATTTTGTACCAACTAAGAAATTTAAAACAACGACGCTTGTTTGGAAGATGAAAGCACCTTTAAAGGAAGAAACCGTTACATATAGAGCTTTGTTGCCCAATGTCCTGCAAAGTAATACAGCTGCATATCCCACATCTACAGCTTTCCGCTCCCATCTAGATCAATTATATGGAGCTAGTCTTTTTACAGATGTTAGTAAAAAAGGCGAATATCATATTATGAGTTTTCAAATGGAAATGGTAAATGAACGATTTTTATCCCAGCCTGAGCCGCTGTTGGAACAAGCATTTAAGCTTTTACATGATGTTTTAATTAATCCTAATGTAAAGGGAAATGCTTTTGATTCGGAGACAGTTACAAAGGAAAAACGTGCTCTGAAACAAAGGCTTCAGGCTGTATATGATGACAAAATGCGTTATTCTTCATTACGCTTAACTCAGGAAATGTGTATGGAAGAAAATTATCGGCTGGAAGCAAACGGGATTTTAAGCGAAGTCGATGAAATCACTCCTGAATCCTTATACAATTATTATAAAAAAGCATTTGCCGAAGATGAATTGGACCTCTATGTGATTGGAGATTTGGATGAAGACAGGGTAACGCAAATGTCTAGTGAATACTTTCAGTTCACGGAGAGAAAACCGGAACGAGTTCTGCATAATAAACATGATATTGTTGAAGTGAAAGAACTGAAAGAAACGCAGGATATCAAACAGGGTAAGCTGAATATTGGCTACCGTACAAATATCACTTATGGCGATCGAGATTATTTTGCTCTGCAAATGTTTAATGGGATATTTGGTGGGTTTTCACACTCTAAACTTTTCATAAATGTTCGTGAAAAAGCAAGCTTGGCGTATTATGCTGCATCACGCCTTGAAAGTCATAAAGGTCTTTTAATGGTTATGTCCGGCATTGATAATAAAAATTATGATCAGGCAGTAACGATTATAAAAGAACAAATGGAAGCTATGAAAAAGGGCGAATTTTCGGATCAGGAAATGGAACAAACAAAAGCAATTATTAAAAATCAATTGCTCGAAACGATCGACACCTCCCGTGGTCTGACAGAAGTTCTCTATCATAATGTAGTTGCCGCTGTTGATACGCCACTTGATGATTGGTTGTCTTCGATTGATAGGGTAACAAAGGATGAAATAGTGGCCTGTGGAGAAAAAATTCAAATGGATACAATCTATTTTTTAAGTGGAGATGAGGTGAGTGAGTAATGGAGAAACTACTATTTGACCAGCTTCAAGAAGAATTATATTTCGAAAAAATGGATAATGGTTTGTCTGTATATATCCTCCCTAAAAAAGGATTTAATAAAACCTATGCCACTTTTACAACTAAATATGGATCCATCGATAATCATTTTAAAGAGCCTGGTGCAGATGAATATTCCAGAGTTCCGGACGGCATTGCCCACTTCCTGGAGCATAAATTGTTCGAAAAAGAAGATGGTGATGTGTTCCAGCAGTTCAGTAAGCAAGGTGCAGCGGCTAATGCTTTTACATCTTTTACACGAACAGCGTATCTTTTTTCCAGTACAACGGATGTAGAGAAAAATTTAGAAACACTGATTGATTTTGTCCAGGAACCATATTTCTCGGATAAGAGTGTGGAAAAAGAAAAAGGGATTATTGGCCAGGAAATTACCATGTATGATGATAATGCTGATTGGAGATTATATTTCGGTATTATTGAAAATCTCTATCATAATCATCCCGTGAAAATTGATATAGCTGGTACCATTGAGTCGATTTCAGGAATAACAAAAGAACTACTCTATCAGTGCTATAATGCATTTTATCATCCAAGCAACATGCTTCTGTTTATTACAGGGCCATTAGATCCGGAAACAATCATGCAGCAAGTTCGTGACAATCAGGCTAAGAAAAACTTCGACAGCCGTGGGGAAATCGAACGGAAATTTGATGCAGAGCCGGCTAATGTGGCCACAAAAAAACGATCAGCCAATATGCATGTCCAAACGCCTAAGTGTGTGGTTGGATTAAAGGCAAACAATCCAACTCTCCAGGGGATTGATTTATTAAAACAAGAGCTTTCTATCAACCTCTTTCTGGATATGACGTTTGGAAAAAGCTCCGAGTATTATGAAAAACTATATTCTGAAGGGTTAATTGACCATTCATTCTTCTATGATTATACACAGGAATATGGATTTGGCTTTGGAATGGTCGGTAGTGACACAGATAAGCCGGATCGTTTAGAGGAAGAATTAAAAAATATTCTTTTTGCGGCCCGGGACGGAAAAATTTTAACAGAGGAAAAACTGAATTCAATTCGTAAGAAAAAGATTGGTGCCTTCCTCAGGTCATTGAATTCACCTGAATCAATAGCCAATCAATTTACACGATATGCTTTTAATAACATGAAGCTGTTTGATGTTGTGACTGTATTAGAATCTTTGACTTATGATGAAGTGAATAAAGCCGTACAAGAATTAATAGATGAGGATAGAATGTCAGTATTCCAAATACTTCCATCCTGAATGGGTAAGAGCCAAGCCGGAATGGTTTTGGCTCTTTTTATATAGAAATTTCTTTATATGCAAGCAAAACGGACAATTATCCAGCTGTAACTGATTCACTGTTTTACGATAAGTATTTAATAGGATTTAAGAAGCTTTTATTAGAAACTATTGACTATTTTCAATTGGTGGTTTTACTTTTCATCTTCAAGCTTTATAATGAAAAGTATTGTAAGTGTTATTTACGGCAAGGGGTTTTTATCATGAATGGAAAATATGTACTCATTACGGGTGCTAGCGGAGGAATTGGCCAAGCTATTGCATTGCGTTTGGCTGAGGAGGGCTGGAATCTATATCTCCATTATAACCGTAATCTTAGCGGAATTAATTCGCTTTTGGATCAGTTAAAGCCATATCAAATACAGGTTAAAGTAATTCAGGCTGATCTAAGTAAAGATGACGGACATCAAGTAATTATTGACGAAATTAATCAAATTGATACGATTATACTAAATAGCGGTGACAGTCATTTTGGTCTTATAACAGATATAACCGATGACCGAGCCAAACAGATGATTTCATTACATATTACCTCTCCCTTTTTATTAACTAAGGGGCTTGTTCCTAAGTTAATACAAAAAAAAGCTGGCAGCATCATTGCTATTACTTCTATTTGGGGAGAAGTGGGTGCTTCCTGTGAAGTCCTTTATTCAATGGTAAAAGGTGGACAGAATTCTTTTATCAAGGCACTTGCGAAGGAGCTTGCACCTTCTGGAATTCGTGTAAATGCTGTATCGCCGGGTGTAATTTCTACACCTATGCTCGATCGATTCGATTCTGAGGAGCTTAAAGACTTGGAAGATGAAATCCCAATGGGGCGGCTGGGGCTTCCGAAGGATATCTCTGGAGTTGTTTCCTTTGTCCTCTCAGAAGACTCCAGTTATATAACCGGACAGATTATCAGTGTAAATGGCGGATGGAATACATAGGTATTTACTGCTACACTATGTATTTTGCTTTTCACTCGTCTGGAAATCAGATATGATAGGACATAGGGAAAATATTGAAGGAATTTGTCAAATATTTCTCTTAGGGGGAACGGAATGGACAAGAAGGAATGGTATTTTGAATATGAAATTAAAATTAACCGTCCCGGGTTGTTAGGGGATATTTCTTCTTTGTTAGGAATGCTCTCCATAAATATCGTAACCATCAATGGTGTGGATGAGGGAAGAAGAGGTATGCTTCTTTTGGCGAAGGATAATCGCCAAATTGAACGCCTGGAATCAATTCTGCAAACAATGGATACGATAAAAGTAACTAAACTTAGAGAGCCGAAATTAAGAGATCGGTTAGCAGTCAGACATGGTCGTTACATACAAAGAGATGCAGATGATCGAAAAACATTCCGATTTGTAAGAGAAGATCTTGGACTTCTGGTTGATTTTATGGCCGAGCTTTTTAAACAGGAAGGCCATAAACTAATTGGAATCAGGGGTATGCCCCGTGTTGGTAAAACAGAATCGATTGTTGCTGCAAGTGTTTGTGCGAATAAGCGTTGGTTATTTGTTTCTTCCACCTTATTAAAACAAACTGTTCGAAATCAATTAATTGAAGATGAATACAATGAAGATAACTTATTTATTCTGGATGGGATTGTTTCAACTCGCAGAGCCAATGAAAGGCACTGGCAGCTTGTACATGAAATCATGAGACTTGATTCGATTAAAGTTGTTGAACATCCTGACGTGTTTGTACAAAATTCAGAGTATACAATGAACGATTTTGATTATATTATTGAACTACGTAATGACCCGAACGAAGAGATCACATATGAAGCAGTAGACCAACAGTCCTCTTTATTTGGAGGATCCGAATTTGGATCGTTTGATTTTTAGTGATTAGAAGGTGTTTATATGACGGAATTAGGTAAAGTATTAAAGGAAGCCAGAGAGTCTAAAGGATTAACTCTGGATGACCTTCAACAAATAACCAAAATACAAAAGCGTTATCTTGTTGGTATAGAAGAAGGCAATTATGAAATGATGCCGGGCAAATTCTATGTCAGAGCGTTTATTAAACAATATGCTGAAGCAGTTGGATTAGATCCTGAACGGCTTTTTGCGGAGCATCAAACGGATATTCCTGCGGCAGTTCAGCAGGAGGAGCTTCCTCAAAAACTATCTAGAGTGCAATCGAAAAAAACTTTGCCAGTACAGCATTCCAAGTGGATGGAAGTACTTCCTAAAATTTTGATAGCTGTGTTCCTTGTTGCAGTAGTGGCTATTATTTATTACTTTGTTGCAAAAGCGATTGGTAATAATGAAGACACAGGAACAGTTAATCAAAACGGTGATCCTGTAAGACTTGAACAGGGTGAATCCACAAACCAAGAAGAAAATACCAAAGAGAAAGAAGAAACAGAAACAGAAAAAGAAAGTAATCCAGAGAATGCTGAGGAAGATTCTAAAGAACCGGAAGAAGCAGGTTCTGCTGAGTTGAAAGTGACTTCTGCTAATGGAAAAAATACAATATATGAATTAAGTAATACAGATGAATTTAAGGTATCAGTAAAATCTACCGGCGAGACATGGGTATCTGTTAAAAATTCCAAGGGAGAAAATCTCTTCAATGGCGTGATTCAAAATGGAGAAAGCCAGGATTTTGATCTTTCAGATGATAATCAAATTGTCATGAATATAGGGAAAACTCCAGATACTGAAATTTATGTTAATGATGAAAAACTGGAGTATGAAAGTGAACTGATTGTCCAAAACATAACGATTGATTACACGAAGGAGTAAGATTGGAAGGTCATCAATGGATGGCCTTCTCTCGTCTATCCTTTTATAAATAAAATTTAAAAGTAAAGTGAGGAACATCAAGTGAATTTACCGAACAAGATAACAATTTCTAGAATTTGCATGATCCCTGTGTTTATGATTATCATGCTTCCATCTATTGATTGGGGAACCTGGATGATTAACGATGTGGAGCTGCCTGTCTCTCATTTTGTTGGAGCTCTTATTTTTATCATTGCTTCTACAACTGATTGGATTGATGGATACTATGCTAGAAAACATAATCTGGTCACAACCCTTGGAAAGTTTCTTGATCCGTTGGCAGATAAACTTCTTGTATCTGCTGCATTAATTATACTTGTAGGATACGAGTTAGCGCCTGCTTGGATTGTTATTTTAATTATCAGCCGTGAATTTGCGGTAACAGGCCTTCGCCTGGTTCTGGCTGGTGAAGGGGAAGTTGTTGCAGCGAATCAATTGGGCAAAATTAAAACCTGGACTCAAATCATCGCTATATCTGCGTTACTATTGCACAATCTACCATTTGCGTGGATTAATTTTCCGTTTGCTGATATAGCTCTTTATGTAGCTTTATTCTTTACTATATGGTCTGGCTGGGATTACTTTGCTAAGAATAAAGACGCGTTTTTAAATTCTAAATAAGGGTATCATTCTTACTATAACTTGTTAAATTGGCGGGTGACAGAATGAATGCAGAATTAATAGCGGTAGGCTCTGAGTTATTACTTGGACAGATTGCAAATACCAATGCTCAGTTTATATCAAAAAGCCTGGCAGAGATAGGTATTAATGTATATTACCATACAGTAGTTGGGGATAATCCTGTACGATTAAAAAAGGCTATCAAAATTGCAGAATCCCGAGCTGATCTTATTATATACACTGGTGGTTTGGGACCTACAAAGGATGATATAACAAAAGAAGTTGTAGCCGACCATATCGGTAAAACATTAATATCAGATCAAAAAGCCATGGAAAATATTGAGGAGTACTTCAAGAAAATAAAACGTGTGATGACAGAAAACAACCGGAAGCAAGCGTTGATTATTGGAGGATCAGAAGTATTCCCTAATCAAAATGGGATGGCACCCGGAATGGCGGTGTCTCATGGAGATATTCTTCATATTTTACTGCCTGGACCTCCAAGTGAAATGCAGCCAATGCACCAAAATTTTGTAGTTCCTTATCTGTTGAGATTAATGGACAGGGTGGAGCGGATAGATTCACGAGTCCTCCGTTTCTTCGGTATTGGGGAATCACAGCTTGAAACAGAAATAGAAGATTTGCTGGATCAGCAAAGTAACCCGACAATAGCGCCTCTTGCCTCGGATGGAGAGGTAACTCTTCGGATTACAGCTAAACATGAATCTATTGAAGAAGCTGACAAACTATTAAAAGAGACAGAAGAAAAAATTCTTTCACGTGTGGGAGAATATTTTTACGGATATGATGATGCGACCATCATGACTGAACTTATCAATCTTTTAAAAGAAAATGAGCTTACAATATCGGCAGCAGAAAGTTTAACCGGCGGAATGTTTCAGGAAAAAATGACCGATATACAGGGAGCAGGTTTAATCCTTAAGGGTGGTATTGTTGTTTATACCAATGAAGCAAAGAAAAAGCTACTGAAGGTCGAACAATCAACGATAGACCAATATGGGGTTGTCAGTGAGCAATGTGCTATGGAAATGGCTGATAATATTAAAGCCATGCTCCAATCTGATATCGGGATTAGCTTTACTGGTGTTGCTGGACCAGATGAATTGGAAGGCCATCCGGTAGGAACTGTTTTTATCGGTATAGCCATTTCCGGTCAGAAAACGTACGCAAAGAGATTAGACTTAGGCGGTATGCGTGAGGTTAATCGGGTTAGAAGCATGAAGTATGGCTGTCATTTTCTTATCAGAAAGCTGAGAGAGTTATATGCATAATGGAAAACCCCAACTTATATGGTTGGGGATTTCTATTGTTTATAAAATCGAGATAATTTCAGTTTTACACTAATTACTGCTAAAAGCATCCTATTTGCTAGAGAGTTTCTTTAAATTTATCAGCAAAATTACCATTAAAATGATACGAATAAATGTTCGCTTTTTTACTTGTTAAATGGGGACAGATGAGGTATAGTATAAATAAGTTCTAAATTATACATGTAATGTTTTTATATAGATATGGGGAGGAAATAAACTGTGAGTGAACGTCAAGCTGCGCTCGATATGGCGCTAAAACAAATTGAAAAGCAATTTGGTAAAGGTTCAGTAATGAAGCTGGGGGAAAGAGCAGACAGAAAGGTTTCTACCATTCCAAGTGGTTCGCTTGCTCTTGATTCAGCCCTCGGTGTGGGTGGATATCCAAGAGGTAGAATAATCGAGATTTATGGACCGGAGAGCTCCGGTAAAACGACAGTAGCTTTACATGCAATTGCTGAAGTACAGGCGAAGGGTGGACAAGCAGCCTTTATTGATGCAGAACATGCTTTAGATCCGGCATATGCACAAAAGCTTGGCGTAAATATAGATGAATTATTACTTTCCCAACCAGATACAGGTGAACAGGCATTGGAAATTGCTGAGGCACTTGTACGAAGTGGTGCAATTGATATTATTGTTGTTGACTCAGTGGCTGCTTTAGTACCAAAAGCTGAAATCGAAGGTGAAATGGGAGATTCTCATATGGGTCTACAAGCCCGTTTAATGTCCCAGGCTCTTCGTAAACTTTCTGGATCCATTAATAAATCTAACACAATAGCAATCTTTATCAACCAAATCCGTGAGAAGATTGGTGTTATGTTTGGTAACCCAGAAACAACTCCAGGTGGTCGTGCCCTTAAGTTCTATTCTACGGTTCGTCTTGAAGTAAGACGTGCTGAACAACTGAAACAGGGCAATGATATTGTAGGGAACAGAACCAAAGTTAAAGTTGTTAAAAATAAAGTGGCTCCACCGTTCAAAGTGGCAGAACTTGATATTATGTATGGTGAGGGCATTTCCAAAGAAGGCGAAATCATCGACATTGGCTCTGAGTTGGATATTGTTGAAAAGAGTGGCTCATGGTATTCATACAATGGTGATCGCTTAGGACAGGGAAGAGAGAATGCGAAACTCTTCTTAAAAGAGAATCCAGATGTTCGTGATGAAATTTCCATTAAAATTCGCTCAGCATATGGATTAAACGGTGAAGCGAAAGTGGTTGAACCAGCAGAGGAAATGGATAAATTTGATTTACCTGAATAAGTAGTTTGTAATGGGCAAACCTGGTTATGGGTTTGCCCTTTCTATAGGTGGACCTCAGGGCATGCTTTTATATAAAATTAATCTGTTTCTGAAGAGAATCATGATTTAGTTAGTGTCTAGCTAAGAATCCAATCAGTAAGTGTTGTTACTGGAGAGAAATTATTCAGCAACTTCATTAGCAAAGATGAGAAATACTTAAAAATTTCTATGGATTTTGTACTATTACACAACTTAATAGGAAGCAGCTATGGTAAAAGTGGAAGGCTTAATTGGAATCTACGAATTAGGTGGATAGGTTCACAAAATTTGTTTATATGTCTGTATTTTCTAAAAACGATTAAAAGAGCGTCGGGACTTGCTCTTGACAACAAATTTTCATAACTTTACAATAGAAATGTATTAATATCTTTTTTTATGACATGCCTAAAAGCGATTGTGCTGTATATTTTTAGATGATGTACATGCCAGAATTGAAAACAATGTAGTAAAAGAGATTAAAAAAGTTAATAGCAAGAGGAGGTGTAATGATGGATCCAATCGCTATCATCTCCATTTTGCTTGGCCTAATTGTTGGTGCAGTTGTTGGCTATTTGTTAAGAAGATCTATAGCTGAATCTAAAATATCCGGCGCAACGAACGCAGCTGAAAAAATTATTGAGGACGCAAAGCGTGAAGCGGACGCCTTGAAAAAGGAATCCCTTCTTGAAGCAAAGGATGAGATTCATAAGCTTCGGACTGATGCTGAAAAGGAAGTTCGTGATCGACGAACTGAATTACAGAGACAGGAAAATCGAATTCTACAAAAAGAAGAGAATCTGGACCGTAAAGCAGACTCTCAAGATAAACGTGAGGCTTTATTGGAGAAGAAAGAAGATTCTCTGAACCAAAGACAACAGCATATTGAACAGATGGAAAGCAAAGTGGACGAGATAATTCAAGCTCAAAGTTCTGAACTTGAACGTATTTCTAGCCTGACTAGAGAAGAAGCAAAAGCCATTATCCTTGATCGTGTTGAGAAAGAGCTATCACATGATATTGCAATCATGATGAAAGAGAGCGATAACCGAGCGAAGGAAGAAGCGGACAAAAAGGCACGTGAAATCTTGTCACTTGCGATTCAACGTTGTGCAGCAGATCATGTGGCCGAAACGACCGTTTCTGTTGTTAATCTTCCAAATGATGAAATGAAAGGTCGAATTATCGGTCGAGAAGGACGTAATATTCGAACACTTGAAACGTTGACAGGAATCGATTTAATTATTGATGATACACCTGAAGCTGTCATTTTATCTGGATTTGACCCAATTAGACGTGAAACTGCGAGACTTGCCCTTGAAAAACTTGTTCAGGATGGGCGTATCCATCCGGCTCGTATTGAAGAAATGGTTGATAAAGCAAGAAGGGAAGTCGATGAGCATATCCGTGAAATCGGTGAGCAAACAACATTTGAAGTTGGGGTTCATGGCTTACACCCAGATTTAATAAAGATCCTAGGCCGTTTAAGATACCGTACAAGCTATGGTCAGAATGTGCTTAAACATTCCATGGAGGTAGCTTATTTATCAGGCTTGATGGCAGCAGAGCTTGGTCAGGATATTACATTGGCAAAGCGTGCCGGATTATTGCATGATATTGGTAAAGCGATTGATCATGAAGTAGAAGGAAGCCATGTGGAAATAGGAGTGGAACTTGCTACGAAGTACAAGGAACACCCTGTTGTCATTAATAGTATTGCTTCTCACCATGGAGACGCGGAACCAAAATCTATAATTGCCATCCTGGTAGCAGCAGCTGATGCATTATCTGCAGCTAGACCTGGGGCTAGAAGTGAAACGCTTGAAAACTATATTCGTCGCCTTGAAAAACTTGAGGATATTTCTGAATCCTATGAAGGTGTTGAAAAATCATTTGCAATCCAGGCTGGACGAGAAGTTCGTATTATTGTTAAGCCTGAAAGTATTGATGATTTAGAGGCACACCGTTTAGCCAGAGATATCAGAAAACGTATTGAAGATGAACTGGATTATCCGGGACATATTAAAGTGACGGTTATTCGTGAGACCAGAGCAGTTGAATATGCAAAATAAAGCGGTGTTCGTCACCGCTTTATTTTTTTGGAGATCGGAACTTTTTTAAGCAAAAAAGTTAAACTATACCAAAGATAATCTTGGATTAGTTTCAAAGAAAGGAAAGCGAAAATGAGGTTATTATTTATTGGGGATATTGTCGGATCACCTGGAAGAGCAATGGTGAAAGAATACTTAGGAAAGTTAAAGGAAAAATATAGACCGCAATTTGTCATTATTAATGGAGAAAATGCAGCAGCCGGAAGAGGGATTACACAAAAAATTTATAAAGAATTGCTTGAGTACGGTGCTAATATCATTACACTTGGTAATCATTCCTGGGACAATCGTGATATTTTTGAATTCATAGGGGAAGCAAAATATCTGGTGCGCCCTGGAAATTTCCCAGAGGGGACCCCGGGTACGGGACTTTCATTTGTTAAGATGAATCAGTTTGAATTGGCTGTTATTAACCTGCAGGGCAGAACTTTTATGCCTGCGCTTGATGATCCTTTTTTATGTGCAGATAAATTGGTGGAAGAGGCCAGTAAGCGAACGCCATTTATATTTGTTGATATGCATGCTGAAGCAACCAGTGAAAAACAGGCAATGGGATGGTATTTGGATGGACGAGTATCAGCGGTAGTTGGGACTCATACACATGTCCAAACAGCTGATAACCGAATTCTGCCTAAAGGAACTGCTTACATGTCTGACGTGGGAATGACAGGGCCTTATGATGGTATTCTGGGAATGGAACGCGATGCTGTCATTAAGAAATTCTTAACAAGCCTGCCTGTGAGATTTGAAGTACCAAAAGAGGGTAGAGCGGTACTTAGTGGGTTAATAATCGATTTGGATCCTAAAACGGGCAAAGCGAAAAAAACCGAGAGAATTTTAATTAATGAAGATCATCCATTTTTTTATTAAGAATGATTGAGAGTAGCCAACCTATAAGGGGTTGGCTTTTTTGTATGGTATATCTTTTGTTCATCATGAATATAGTTAACAGAAAAAACATACTCACTAGGGGACATGTCCTGGAATAAGATGAGGAGGACCAGAAATGGAAATATTAAAGGTTTCAGCAAAATCTAATCCCAACTCTGTGGCTGGAGCGCTGGCTGGAGTACTTAGAGAAAGAGGAGCAGCAGAAATCCAAGCAATAGGCGCAGGTGCATTAAACCAAGCAGTAAAAGCTGTAGCGATTGCAAGGGGATTCGTCGCACCCAGCGGGATGGACCTTATATGCATTCCTGCTTTTACAGATATCTTAATTGATGGTGAGGAACGTACCGCCATAAAACTAATTATAGAACCACGGTAAAATGAAACTGCAGTAATGAAACTGGAGCTGACTCTGATTAAGGATCGGTAGGTGTATTCTCCGATTGGGAGGATGCTCCTTTTTGTTAACCGAAGCTAACAAAACATGGGGGATTCGCATTAATGAGAATATTTGATGCACATTGTGATGTGTTGATGAAGCTATTTTGTAATCCACAATTGGACTTTTACCATAGCAAGGAGCTAGAGGTAACAAATCTTGGTTTGAAAGCAGCTAATATACAAGTACAAGTTTTCGCTATTTATGTACCGGAAAAAGTACATCCTTCTATCCGCTTTGATGCAGCTCTTGCCATGGTGGATATTTTTTATGACCAAATAATTGGCAAAGGGAAGTTAAAATTCATTCAAAACTATAAGGATATTGGCAGACTTAAAGAGGGAGAAACAGGTGCGATTCTCATGTTGGAGGGTTGTGACTGTATTGGCGACGACATGTTGAAGCTGAAGCTATTACTGAGGCTTGGTGTTACTGTTGTCGGGTTGACTTGGAACTGGGCTAATCTGGTCGCGGATGGTGCGTTGGAAAAACGCGCAGCCGGTCTAACTGCCTTTGGGAAAAAGGTAGTTGAGTTGTTGAATGGTACGAACAATTGGTGTGATGTATCTCATTTATCGGAGAGAGCATTTTGGGATTGCATGGAGTTACATAACCGGCCAATTGCTTCTCACTCAAATTGCCGAGCGCTAGTTCCTCATCCAAGAAATTTAACAGATGATCAAATTAGAGCTTTAATACAAAAAAATTCGGTTGTGGGACTTACATTTGTTCCTGAGTTTTTGACAGGTACAGATCAGGCAAACTTGACTGATATATTAAGGCATCTGGACCATGTATGTTCACTTGGCGGTACCCGCCATGTCGGATTTGGATCCGATTTTGATGGTACGACAACAAGCGTACATTCTCTCAGGAGAGTGGAACAGTATAGTAATCTGGTTAACGAGCTGCTGAAATATTATAAGGAAGAGGATGTAAAGCACTTCCTATTTGATAATTTTGCATCAAGATATGGCCAGCAGGGTTTGGACTGAATAGGCCATTTCTTTATTTATAGTATTTTTTTAGAATCTTAAGCTTAATAGTGTAGACATTATGGTATATTCTAGTAAATAATAAAATTATTGTTAATAGTTTTATAGCTGACATGAAAAACCAATATTTCATATAAGGGAATCGAAGGGGTGTAAAGGAAATGATTAAACAACTTTCATGGAAAGTTGGAGGGCAGCAAGGTGAAGGCATAGAAAGTACTGGAGAAATTTTTTCTATTGCATTAAATCGTCTGGGATATTACTTGTATGGCTATCGCCATTTTTCTTCCCGTATCAAAGGAGGCCATACAAATAATAAAATTCGAGTAAGCACAACACAGGTTCGATCAATAGCTGACGATTTGGATGTGTTAGTGGCATTTGACCAAGAAACTATTGATGTGAATTATAAAGAATTACATAAAGACGGTATTATTTTGGCTGACACCAAGTTTGATCCCAAAGCTCCTTTAGATACCGAAGCTGTACTTTATTCCGTCCCATTTACAGAAATAGCCTCTCAGCTAGGAACATCTTTAATGAAGAACATGGTAGCTATCGGCGCTTCCAGTGCTGTACTTGGTTTAAATATTCAGGTTTTTACAGAAGTGGTTGATGAAATATTCGGAAGAAAAGGAGCCGCTGTCGTAGAAAAGAATTTAGAAGCGATTCAAGCTGGCTATGACTTTTTAATGGAACAAATGGGTAACAAGGCTGGAGTGCTGCAGCTAGTAGAAGCTGATGGAAAAAAACGTTTATTCATGATTGGTAATGATGCGATTGCCATGGGTGCTCTGGCTGGTGGAACTCGCTTTATGGCTGCCTATCCGATTACGCCTGCCTCTGAGATAATGGAGTATTTAATTAAGCAACTGCCAAAGTTTGGTGGAACCGTCATACAGACAGAAGATGAGATTGCTGCTTGTACAATGGCAATTGGCGCAAATTATGCAGGTGTACGCAGTTTAACAGCTTCAGCTGGTCCAGGTTTATCGCTGATGATGGAGGCAATCGGATTATCAGGAATTACAGAAACTCCTCTTGTAATTGTCGATACTCAACGTGGAGGCCCTTCGACAGGTATGCCTACAAAACAGGAACAATCCGATTTAATGGCAATGATTTATGGAACTCATGGAGAAATTCCAAAAATTGTTCTTGCACCAAGTACAGTGGAGGAAGCATTCTACGATACAGTAGAAGCATTTAATTTAGCTGAAGAATATCAGGTTCCAGTTATTATCCTTTCCGATTTACAATTATCCTTGGGTAAACAAACCGTTGAGCCTTTAGATTTTAGCAGGGTTGAGATTAGGAGAGGTAAATTAATTTCCGAGGATTTACCAGAGCCTGCTGATAAAAGTTATTTTAAACGATATGCTGTAACAGAAGATGGGATATCACCAAGACCTCTTCCAGGAATGAAAAATGGAATCCATCATGTTACAGGTGTTGAACATGATGAGACGGGCAAACCCTCAGAGGTTGCTTCTAATCGTGTAGCTCAAATGGATAAACGAATGCGTAAAATTGATTCTGTACGCTTTAAAGATTCCATCCATATAAATGCAGTCCATGAGAATCCTGATTTGTTATTGGTTGGATTTAATTCTACTAGAGGTGTCATTGAAGAGACGATGAAGAACCTGGCTGATGACGGGATTAAAGTCAACCATGTACATGTAAGGCTTCTTCATCCATTCCCGGCTCATGAGATACTGCCTTATGTCCAGGATGCGAAAAAGGTAGTTGTTATCGAGAATAATGCAACAGGACAACTTGCCAACATTCTAAAAATGAATATTGGCCATGCCGAGAAGATTACGAAGTTTTTAAAATATGACGGCAATCCATTTTTGCCGTATGAAGTGACTACAAAATGCAGGGAGTTGGTTTAAATGGCTACATTTAAGGACTTTAGAAATAATGTTAAGCCAAACTGGTGTCCCGGGTGTGGTGACTTCTCTGTTCAGGCCGCTATCCAGAGGGCAGCAGCTAATGTAGGTCTGGAACCGGATCAACTTGCTGTGATTTCCGGTATTGGCTGTTCTGGCCGTATTTCCGGTTATATCCAATCCTATGGGTTTCACAGTATACACGGCCGCTCTTTACCAATCGCGCAGGGTGTCAAAATGGCGAATCGTGATTTAACCGTGCTTGCCTCTGGTGGAGATGGTGATGGTTTTGCAATTGGCATGGGTCACACGGTACATGCGATTAGGAGAAATATTGATATTACCTATATTGTTATGGATAATCAAATATACGGTTTAACGAAGGGGCAGACATCACCGCGCTCTGCAGCCGGTTTTAAGACGAAATCTACGCCTGGAGGTTCGATTGAACAGGCGATATCTCCTATGGAAATGGCCTTGTCAGTTGGCGCGACCTTTGTGGCGCAAAGCTTTTCCAGCGACTTAAAAGATTTGACAGCACTGATTGAAGCCGGTATTCGCCATAAAGGTTTTTCTTTAATCAATGTTTTCAGTCCATGCGTGACCTATAATAAAGTGAATACGTATGATTGGTTCAAGAGCAATTTAACAAAGCTTTCATCAATCGAAGGTTACGATCCATCCAATAAAGAAGCAGCGATGCAGACGTTAATGGAGCATAAAGGTTTAGTTACCGGCTTAATTTATCAAAATACTGCTCAGCCTTCCTATCAGGAATTAATTCAGGGTTATGCTGAAAAACCTTTATCTTCTGCTGATTTGAAATTGACTCAGGAACATTTTGATAAATTGACAGCAGAATTTATGTAGTTGAATAAATACCGGCCAAGTAATCGGTCGGTATTATTTATTTATGTAATGTGAGGTAAGTGTTTTATGGTGAAATCTGATGAAGAATGAAACCCTTGATAAATCTGGGGTTTTTATTATGATTTGCAGACACCATTGATAACGACTTATACATGGGGATTCATTCTTAGATGACAATGTAGGTAGTCTTAGTCTAAAGAAATATACACTTTAGTATATTTTTTTAAAAAAATATTCTTCTTATAATCAACTGTCCGCCATACGAGGAATAGCCTATTTACATAATTAAGTTAAAAATTTAAAATTTTGGTATTAACCAGGTTTTTTAGACAGGAGTGTGTATACGGTGGATGGAAAAATGAAAGCGGTTGTAAAGCATAAAAGGGGTTATGGAGCAGAACTTCAATTGATTGATATTCCTTCTATCAAAGAAGATGAAGTGTTGATTAAAGTAAAGGCGACGTCCATATGCGGAACGGATGTCCATATATATACTTGGGATGAATGGTCTCAAAATAGGGTTAATCCTCCTTATGCATTTGGGCATGAATTTTCAGGAGAGATTGTTGAAGTGGGAAATAAAGTGAAGGATTTCCAGATAGGCGATTATGTTTCCGCTGAGACACATCTGGTTTGTGGAATCTGTCCTCAATGTATGACGGGACAATATCATATATGTAAAAACACAAAGATAATTGGGGTTGATACACAGGGGTGTTTTGCTGAATACGTAGCCTTACCGGCCTCTAATCTGTGGAAAAATCCTGTAGATATGCCTATAGATGTGGCTTCTATACAAGAGCCGATGGGGAATGCGGTCCACACCGTATTGTCAGGTGAAGTGGTCGGGAAAACCGTCGCTATTATCGGTTGCGGCCCAATTGGTATTATGGCAGCTGGAGTGGCAAAAGCAGCGGGGGCTTCACAAGTCATTGCGTTGGATCTTAATGATTACCGTTTAGAACTGGCGGGTAAATTGGGCGCTACTGTGATGATTAACTCATCGAAGACAGATCCTGTTCAGGCAGTTTATGATTTAACGGATGGGAATGGGGTTGATATTGTTTGTGAAATGAGTGGTCATCCTGTAGCCATTGATCAAGGATTTAAAATGATTACGAATGGAGGCAGGTTTTCTATTTTAAGCTTACCTTCTAAGCCTGTGCCTCTCAATATTACTGATGATATCGTTTTTAAGGGGGTAACCGTTCAAGGAATTACAGGGAGACAAATGTTCAAAACGTGGCAGCAGGTTTCCCGATTGCTCGAATCAGGTCAGGTTGATGTTAAACCATTAATCACCCATCACTTCCCTTTAGAAGAATATGAAAAAGGCTTTGACCTTATGATTAAAGGTGAGTGTGGAAAAGTAGTATTACTCCCGTAAAAGTGTGTAGAATGAGGGATATAATGCAAAAATATAGGGAATAGAAGGAATTATAAGGGAAACAATTGGATGAGGAGGAAGCGATTTGAAGGGGTTTGAATACTTGCAAACAGAATTAGACGAAATGAAAGGAACAGGTTTGTTCCATCCATTAATTCCTCTGGAATCAGAACAAGGTACAAAAGTTAAGATTAATGGAGAAAATTTGATTCAATTATCATCTAACAATTATCTTGGATTGACTTCACATCCTCGTTTAAAGGATGCAGCGCTTGATGCGATTGAAGAATATGGAGTGGGAACAGGTTCGGTACGTACGATAGCCGGTACCCTGGATATGCATATGGAGTTAGAAGAGAAATTGGCGAAATTTAAACATACGGAAGCAGCTTTAGTATTTCAATCTGGATTTACAACAAATCAAGGAGTTTTATCGGCGATTCTTACGCCGAAAGATGTGGTCATATCGGATGAATTAAACCACGCTTCCATAATCGATGGAATAAGACTAACAAAAGCTACACGCCGTGTTTATAAGCATGTTGATATGAATAGCTTGGAGGACGTCCTGAAAGAGACTCAATCCTATCGTAAACGTTTAGTTGTAACAGATGGTGTCTTTTCTATGGATGGCAATATCGCACCGCTGCCCGAGATAGTAGAGTTAGCGGAAAAATATGATGCACTTATTATGGTGGACGATGCACATGCCTCAGGAGTACTTGGTCAAAATGGGCGTGGAACCGTCAATCACTTCGGTTTGGATGGACGTGTTCATATTCAAGTAGGTACGTTAAGCAAGGCTATAGGGGTGCTTGGGGGATATGTGGCAAGCAGCCGAACATTGATTGATTATTTAATTCATAAAGGCAGACCTTTCTTATTCAGTACATCACACCCGCCAGCAGTGACGATGGCTAATATAGAAGCAATTGATGTATTATTGGAAGAGCCGGAATTAATTGAGCGTTTGTGGGAGAATACGAAGTTTTTCAAAGATGGATTGGAATTTATGGGTTTCAATACTGGAAAAAGCGAAACGCCGATCACTCCCATTATCGTTGGAGATGAGGCTTTGACAAATCAGCTGTCTACTAAATTAATGGAATATGGAGTATTTGCTCAAGGGATTGCATTCCCAACTGTTGCAAAGGGGCATGCACGTGTCAGGACCATTGTAACAGCAGAACACTCCAAAGAGGAGCTTGCCAACGCCTTGAATGCATTTGAAAAGGCAGGTAAAGAGCTGGGGATTATTAAATAAAGATAGGTCTTTAAAAATAGTTATTTAAATGAATATTCCTATTTTGTAGAGTAAATTATTGATAACTCAAGTTAACAAGTTAATAGTAATACAGAAAAGCATTAATTCAGGCTCTTCCTGAATTAATGCTTTTTTAATTAGTTCGCTTGTTGTTTGTTCCAATCTTCCCTCAGTAAACCATATACATGTACATCATGGAATGAACCGAATCTAAAAATTTCATTGCGTAATATACCTTCCTTACGAAAATAGCATTTTTCGTAAGAGCGGATTGCATTGGCATTAAAACTGAACACCTGAAGTTTGATTTTATGGATATGGATGTAATTAAAAACAAAAGAAGTTAATGTATTCATGGCATCTGTGCCAAAGCCTTTATTGTGCCACTCGTTGCCAATGGATATCCCAACAAAACACGTGCTGTTCTTCCAGTTAATGGCGAATACACCGCATGATCCAATAAGTTCATTTGATTCTTTCTTAAAAATACCAAACATAAACTCTTCTTTTTTTCCACTAATCGTTTTGAAAAAATTTGTGTGATCTTCAGTTGTTAATGGAAATGGAATATCATCATTTGCAAGTAATAGTGTACGATTTTCATTCTCAATTTCAGCAAAGCGTTCAAAATGATGTGGTTCCATTTGTTTCAATAAAACTGTTTGACCTGTTAAATAGTTATCAAAAAATTGTTTCATATTTTTCTCCCTTTAGTAAGGGGTGCAGTCGGAGATACACTCCCTTAGATTATTTGCTTGTTAAACAAAACATCTACTGCAATAAGCGCGGTCATATTCACAACTCCTTTTTATTAATAGTATAACTATATCCTAAAACTATTCATTTGAAAATTGCGATTATTACTCTAAAGGGTCCGCTTTTCTAATGTTTAATTACTTAGTTGAGTGGCTTTATAGAGGGCCAGTATCTCTGAAAGTAGATTTGGTGAATAAAATGAAGAAAAGGCAGAGGAATACGCCTTATTGAACCATTAGATACCCCTCATTAGGCGGACTAATTCTTTCTACGTCCTGTTACGCTATTTAATATTATGGGTATTCTCCAACTGTATTAGTGTGGTGTAGGAAATTTATTAAGAATGATAGAACATAGAGGCTTGTTAGTGTAGTGACTTAGTACTTCTTATTCATCCAACACGTTTGTATGCCCCTTTGTAAGGGAATAAATGAAGAAGAGAACAGAGCGGGTGTACATGAATTAGGTTAAAGGAGTACGGTTTATGAATGATAAAATAAATATAGGAAAAGAAGCTATGTCAGTGTTTAAATCTGTCGTACTGGCGATTATTATTGTGACTTTAATGCGTCAGTTTGTTTTTACGCCAACTACGGTTAGGGGAGAATCTATGCTTCCCAGTCTCGAGGATGGAAATCGGATTATCTTAAGTAAAATGACAACGATTAACCGTTTTGATGAGGTCGTATTTCATGCAACAGATTCACCTGATAGTTATGTAAAACGTGTAATTGGTCTTCCTGGAGATACAGTTGAAATGAAGGATGATGTTCTGTATATTAATGGAAAAGCCAGTGATGAACCTTATTTGGAGGAATTTAAGAAGGATTTGCAAAAGAGGGAACGGCTGACTGAAGACTTTACATTAAAGAATTTGACAGGTAAACAAAAAGTTCCAAAGGGACAAATGTTTGTTCTTGGAGATAATCGCTTGTACAGTAAAGATAGCAGGATATTTGGTTTTGTGCCGATGGATCGAATTATTGGTGAAGTGAAACTCCGCGTTTGGCCTATAAGTGATATTGGTTTTGCAAAATAACATGTTTAGAACTGAGGGATGTTTGTCTGCATTATATCAAAGGATAATTTGATATAACGCAGACAAGCATTTTTTTGTAGACATTATGATGGTATAGGGATTGTTTAGATAGAGAAAAATCTTTAAGCGGCAAAATTCTATATAAAATAATTAGAAAAGTTGCTAATATGCCTGGTATGTATTTTTATTGCTTGTTTATCCCAAAACAGGCTATTTTACACTTCATATTGAGAAATTTGCCCAAAACCATTATACTAAATGAATGTGACAACGATAGTTTTAAAAATGATTACAATACAGTTTGTAGTTGTTGTTTTTGAGTTTAATGCTTTTATAATTGTGTTTATGAGTGGGTGTCTATTTAATAATATATAGATTTAATTAATAAGTGTGGATAGATGGAAGGGGATTTATATGAACGAGCAGCAACGCTTGGATACAACGACCGCTGTTAAAAATGACAAAAAGCAAGAAAAAGATTATAGCAAGTATTTTGAAACGGTTTACATGCCACCATCCTTAAAAGATGCTAAGAAACGCGGAAAAGAAGCGATTAATTATCATAAGGATTTTAATATTAATGAACAATTCCGTGGTATGGGTGAAGGACGCAAGTTTTATATCCGTACGTACGGTTGCCAAATGAATGAGCATGATACTGAAGTTATGTCCGGTATCTTTTTAGCTCTTGGATATGAGCCAACTGACAGTGTAGACGATGCCAATGTTATTCTATTGAATACATGTGCTATTCGAGAAAATGCTGAAAATAAAGTGTTCGGTGAACTTGGCCATTTAAAAGCATTGAGAAAAAATAAGCCGGATTTATTGCTTGGTGTATGTGGATGTATGTCACAGGAAGAATCTGTTGTTAATAAAATTTTACAAAAGCATGCCTTTGTAGATATGATATTTGGTACACATAATATCCATCGTTTACCGGAAATATTGATGGAAGCATATATGTCCAAAGAAATGGTTATTGAAGTTTGGTCCAAGGAAGGGGATATTATTGAGAACCTTCCAAAAGTAAGAAAAGGAAACATCAAGGCTTGGGTTAATATTATGTATGGCTGTGATAAGTTCTGTACGTACTGTATTGTTCCATTTACACGCGGAAAGGAACGGAGCCGCAGACCTGAAGATATTATTCAGGAGGTTCGCAATTTGGCTGCTCAAGGATATCAGGAAATCACATTGCTTGGGCAAAACGTAAATGCATACGGTAAGGACTTTGAAGACATTGACTATCGTTTAGGCGATTTAATGGAAGAAATCCGTAAGATCGATATCCCGCGTGTGCGTTTCACGACAAGCCATCCCCGTGATTTTGATGATCATTTGATTGAAGTTCTGGCTAAAGGCGGAAATATGATGGACCATATTCATTTGCCTGTTCAATCTGGTAATAATGATGTCTTAAAAATCATGGCTCGGAAATATACACGTGAACAATACTTGGAATTGGTTCGTAAAATCAAGGAAGCGATTCCTAACGTGACACTGACAACTGATATTATAGTCGGCTATCCGAATGAAACGGATGAACAGTTTGAAGAAACGATATCTCTTTATAAAGAAGTTGGATATGATCTTGCTTATACATTTATTTATTCTCCGCGTGAAGGTACACCAGCGGCAAAAATGAAGGATAATGTTCCGATGGAAGTCAAAAAAGAGCGCCTTCAACGCCTGAATGCACTGGTAAATGAAACAGCCAACAAAAAAAATCAACTCTATAAAGGCCAGATTCTTGATGTTTTAGTTGAAGGGGAAAGTAAAAACAATCCGGATGTACTGGCAGGATATACAACTAAAAATAAATTAGTTAACTTTAGAGCTCCAAAATCTGTTATCGGTAAAATTGTAAAAGTGAAAATTACAAATGCTAAAACATGGTCACTTGATGGTGAGTATGTGGAAGAAACAAATGAGGTAGAGGTGGGAGTTTAAAAATGGGGAACTACACGAAAGAACAAATTATTGACAAAGCAAAAGACTTGGCTAAAATGATCTCAACGACTAATGAAGTTGATTTCTTTAAACGAGCGGAAGCGCAAATCAATGAAAATAAAAATGTAGCTGAGTTAATGTCAGTAATCAAGGGGTTACAAAAGCAGTCGGTCAACTTCCAACATTATGGAAAGACAGAAGCCTATAAAAAGACAGAGGAAAAATTAGCGAAGGTAGAACGTGAATTGGATGAAATTCCGATTGTTCAAGAATTTAAACAATCGCAGATCGAAGTTAATGATCTTCTGCAGATGGTAGCTAATGTCATCTCTAATACAGTGACAGATGAAATCATTAAAGCAACTGATGGAGATTTGTTACGTGGAGAAACTGGTTCAAAAGTAAAAAATAATTCTCACAGCCATAGCTGCTAATTTAAGAAAGCCGCACATTACTCCTTTATTAAAAGGTGTGATGTGTGGCTTTTTTGATAGTTGGCTTCATTCATTTACTCATTAATAAAATGGATTCTTTTAACACATACTAAGCAAAAAGGAAGATATAATTTATTTTCCAATCAAAGGACATTCAGGATGCTGAAAAAAATAATTATATATTTCATAAACGGTCTTTTACTGTTTAGTACCTTTATAGGTTTGTTATTAGTATGGGTTCATTATGATATTAAAGCTGGAAGAGAAGCGGCGGAAGCAAATAGCCAACCCCATACCTATCCAATTCGCAACAGTAATTTTGGATTATACACGGATTGGAAAACGTTTTATCCCCAGTTTTCAAAAGATATATTAGAGGCTAAGGAATATGTGTATATTCATTATTTTTCAATTGGCAGTGGTGAAGCAAGCAAGAAATTTTTTAATTTATTGAAGAAAAAGGCGGATGAAGGGGTAGATGTTTATTATTCGGTTGACCGAGCAGGATCTTTAAAGGGTAAGAATGATTGGTTTGATGAAATGAAAAAAGCAGGGGTTCATATAACCTATAGCAATGATCCCCATTTTCCTCATATTTGGTACACCATTCAGCATCGGAACCATCGCCGAATAGCTGTAATAGATGGAAAAATCGGCTACACAGGCGGACTGAATGTAGCACAAAAATATACCAAAGATACATGGCATGATTATCAGATCCGCATGACAGGTGAGGGAGTTCAGGATTTTGAACAGCAATTTTGCAAGGATTGGAAGGTAAATACAGGTGACTCACCACCCATACATAAGGTTGACTTGGAAAAAGGAGAAACCAATCATTATTTGAAGGTATATTCAAGTGGATTTGGATTGGTTGAGGATTTCGTTCAAGAATTCGATGCTGCCAAAAAACAAATTATCATTGCAACCCCATATTTTATTCCAGATAATCGTGATTTCATGGATGCTCTGACACGGGCAAGAAAACGGGATGTGGAGGTTATCATTATGTGGCCGAAACATTCAGATGGATTAATGTTAACCCAGGCTGCGTATCCTTTTGTCAGGGAAGCACTCGAAAATGGAATGAAGGTATACCAATATGATAAAGGAATCTTCCATGGGAAAGTTGTTCTGGTAGATTATCAAAGATTAATGATTGGGACAGTCAACATTGATTCACGTTCATTTAGGTTGAATGATGAAATGACTTTATTCATGAAATCATCGCCATTTAGTCAAACGGTTCAAAAACAATTAGATGTAGATCTCGGGGATTCAAAGGAAATTAAATTAGATTATTTTGACAACCTGAAAATGAAAGATAAAATATTGATGAAAATTGCCAAATATGTACATTATTATCTATAATAGAAGTAACTTCTAAGAAACGGATCATTCATTGTAATGATCCGTTTTTTTAGGACTTTGGAAAGGAGAATAAGAATGTCAAAAATAAAATGGGGTATTTTAAGTACAGCAGATATTGGGCAAACTCAAGTGATTCCTGCCATTAAACGTTCTGTCCATGGAGAGGCTACAGCCATTGCCAGCCAAAGTCAAAAGGCTAAGGATGTGGCTTCAAGCTTGGGGATTCCGAGGACATATGATTCATACGAAGAATTGTTAGCAGATTCTGAAATACAGGCAGTTTATATTCCATTACCAAACCATTTGCATGCAAAATGGACAATGGAAGCGGCAAAAGCCGGTAAACATGTGTTGGTTGAGAAGCCCGCATCTATATCAGAGGCAGAATCGATTGAAATGATGAATACGTGTGAGCGTTATGGTGTGAAAATGATGGAAGCGTTCATGTACCAATTTCATGCCCAGCATAAACGTGTAAAAGATATTATTAAAACGGGGGAAATTGGCGAAGTAAAGTATATGTATGCCAGTCATTCATTTTTATTGAGAGATGATGAGGATAATATCCGTTTATCTTCTGAAAAAGGGGGAGGGGCCCTATATGACGTTGGTTGTTATAATATTCATGCCATCAGGAATATTTTAGGATCTGAACCAATAGAAATAATGGGTTTTGCAGATCTGAATAATCCTTATGGTGTTGACTTAACCACTACAGCACATATGATGATGGATAATGGTGTGCAAGCGATGTTTGATTGTAGTTTTGAAATGAGCAATCGGAATGAATACCGTGTGGTTGGTACTGCAGGTGAGATAATATGCAGAAATGCTTATCGACCGGATCTTGTTGGGCATCAAGGGGAATTATTGGTTAAAAGCGGTGGAGAGACCCGAAAAGAAGTGATTATGTGTGATCAATATATGATGCAAGTGGATCATTTTGCAGAATGTATACTTAACGATCAAACACCAGCTTATACTCCAATGGATACCGTGCAAAATATGAAGGTTATTGAAGCTTGTTACCAATCGATCAAAACACAGAGTATAATAAAATTATAATTAAATATAAGGCTCGAACGTAACTGAATTTACTTTATTTAAAGCAAAATGACGTTTTGAATATCTAAATAGAAAAAGCCGAATTATTATACATGCTAACAATGCATGTAATAATAGTTCGGCTTGTTTAGTTGCTTTGAAACCTTTTGTCCCAGCCTTGTTTTTTGGATTACCAACCTCTCGATGCCCCGCCGCCGCCAGATGAACCGCCGCCGCCGCGATTTCCACCACCGCGTCCTCCACCGTTCCTTGAAAATGCAGATAGAATGTGAAGAAGCATATAAGTGAATGTACCACCAAAGAAAGTCATATCAATGATAATAAAAATAACAAGTGCAGCTCCTATTAATAGCTTTTTCCAGGTCGCCATGCCGCCTTCATTAGTTACTTCAGAGACATAAGCTTTTGAATCGGTTGATTCATTCAGTTGATATTCCTGTGAGATGACGTTAAATAATTCCTTATACGTATTGATGACCGCTTCATTAGGTTGGTTAGATTGCATATATGGAATGGTATATGTATCCAGTATTCTGCCAACCTTCCCATCAGGCAATGCCCCTTCAAGGCCGTATCCAACTTCTATACGAGCTTTTCTATCCTTAGTCGCTATTAGTAAAAGGACTCCATTATTAAGTTCTTTATCTCCAAGCTCATATGCGCGGAAGGCATCCAGGGCGAATTCTTCAGGTGTCTGGTCTTCTAAAGAATTCACGGTTAGCACAGCAATTTGAGCTTTTGTTTGAGCTTCCAATGTACGACCTAACTGAATCAATTCTTGTTTCTCACTGTCATTCAACAGATTGGCAAAATCCTGAACATAAATATCCCCTTGTGGTTTGGGAACGGCTGCCGATACTGGACTTCCAATCAGGCTGACCAATAAGAATAAGAGAATTGCCATTGAGTGGAGAATTCTTTTAAACATCATTCAGTTCCATTAAAATCTACTGTCGGTGCCTGCTCTGCACCATCAGCAGCTTTAAAATATTCCCTGCTGTCAAAATTAAATAATCCGGCAATCAAGGCACCGGGAAATTGCTTCACTTTTTTATTATAAGTGGATACCTCCGTATTATAATCCTGTCTTGCTACAGCAATCCGATTTTCAGTACCGGCCAGTTCATCCATTAATTGCTGGAAACTTTGATTGGCCTTCAAATCAGGATAGTTTTCAACAACAACTAATAGTCGATTTAATGCACCTGTAAGTTCATCATTGGCCGTTGCTTGTTCCTGTGGTGTATTGGCACCGGCAAGATTTGCGCGCGCAGTTGAGACATCATTTATAACGGTTTCTTCATGCTCGGCATACCCTTTAACGGTATTAACTAAATTAGGAATTAAGTCCATCCTTCTTTGTAATTGATTTTCGATTTGGGAATAAGCTTGATCGACATTCTCTTCTGCGTTCACAAAGCCATTATAGCTCGAAGCAAACATGGCGATGATAATGCCAATAACCACTACCCCAGCAAGTAATATGATTGATCCTCTTTTCAATATTATTGCACTCCTTTCTTACACTGTATAACGTTTGATGGGTGAAAAAAGCTTCATTAATCATCATACCCCTAAATATAAAAAAGCAATCTTAGTTAAAAGGCTGCATTTCCTAATTATAATGTAGGTTTACCTAGTCAAAAATGAATAGGTCATTGTCAGGTTAGTATAGTAAAGAAAATATGTTAAAGAGAAGGTCAGTATAAATCAGCCAATAAAATGGATGTCATGGTGAAGCAAATTAGACAATATGTGGCAGATTTCTTTCCGTTACTTATTGTTTAAACAGTATAGGATTGGGATTATTGAACCTTTCTCCATGTTCTGGTGAGAAGCTGACTATGGTTATAAATGGTTAAAGATCTGTAAATAGAGGAATATATTGACTATCCTATTCTTAGAAGGGGTTGTTTATGATTAGACGGCAATTAAATACACTTATCTTCATTTTAATTGTGGTTATTAATGCTTTGGCTAACATATTGCCAATCAACGGTCAGACCACAGGGGAAATATCAAATCGAATAGAGGTTTTAATCACCCCTGCAGGTTACTCATTTTCAATCTGGTCTTTAATTTATCTGTTAATAGGTATATGGATTATTCGACAGTATCCTAGAGAGCGTCGAGAATTGCCGGTTTATACTAATACAAGCACTATTTTTATGTTAAGCGGGCTATTAAATTGTACGTGGATCCTGACATGGCATTATGAATATTTCATAGCTAGTCTAGCTGTTATGTTTACTTATTTAATCAGTTTGATAATCTTGTATAGGCGAATGAAAAATAGTAATCCTGGCTTTTTTGACATTACACCATTTTCAATCAATCTTGGATGGATCAGTGTTGCTACAATCGTTAATGTAGCTTATGTGTTGAAGGAATATGGTTGGGACGGCTTTGGTTTATCGGATGAGATATGGACAGCTATTATGCTTGTGGTTGGTACAGGACTGGCGATTATCTTTAAATTGAAGGAATCGGATTATTTATATCCCGTTGTCTTTGTTTGGGCATACATTGCGATTGGAATACGTAATCAGGAAACTTCAGAGGGCGTTGCTTACATTGCATATGGGTTGGGTGTAATTATCTTTATTGCATCATGTATCCCGGCAAACAAACAGAAACAAAAACAAATATATAATCACAAGGTAAGATAGATAAATAGTAAATGTTAAAGAGGCTGTGACATAACTTATAAACAATCCTGGACACGAACGATATCTAAATTAATCTTACTAGACTTTGTTGCTTATTAAAGAGTTATGCTGGAAGAAAAAGTCCCTTCCAATGGGCTGCAGCCACTCGCTTTCCGCTCCATTCCACTAGCTATGAATAAAGATATGCAGCATGAACCTATCTATTTAAACCAAATAAAAAAAGAACCGACTGTATAGTAGAATAGTAAAAAGATTATAGTAAGCGCGATGAAGAATTAGATTAACTAAAAATCTAATTCTTTTCTTTGTTTTTAGGCTAGACAACAATCATACAGTTGCACACTGATTTTCTTATAGAACTATGAGAAATTTCATGATTTTTAGTCAGATAAATAAGCAAAAGTGCTTACTCTGTTTAAATATTAAAATGACTTTGGGCATCTTTTCATATCCATAGGTAACGACTTATACTGAAAATACAAATAAGTCGGGATATTTGGTATCATAAAGTTGGAAAAACTCTAAAGCAGAGAGGATGAAAGATTTGTTGATTCATTCACACGATAAGAGTTTACATAACAATAGAAGTAGAATAAGTACAAAGGTACCCTATATGGATAATCCAGATCAAAAACTTGATGTTTTATTAAATGTAGCCGGTAATGTACTTTTGGTTCAAGGTTATCTAATGGAATTTGAGAAGATGATTCAATTATCTAAAGATGCAAAAAGGATAAAGAGACAGTACATAAAAATTATGAATTATATTAATGCGGAATTGCATGAAGATTATCGGAAATATTATTCAGAACGTGCCCAAGTTTTATATGCTGAGTATATGAGATCATCAGAAAATAGACACTCTGGAGGAATCCATATTCTTCATAGATACATACCTCAACGTAAATCCATCCATTAATAACTAATCAACACTATTTTTTTCTGGTATTCATAAGAGCCTCATTTCCTTTATAGGGAAATGAGGTTTTTGTTTAATTTTATAATTCTAGGCATAACTAGGAAAAAAGTATATACTTCGACAAATCTTGTTATTATACTAGGTCTATAGACTTGTTTTGCCAAAAAATACAAATTGTTAAAATGTATAAAAGTTTTCAATAGTCCAGTAACGAAGGGTAAGAAGTGATGTGGAATGTGTGAGTAAAATAAATATTCTTATAGGAGAGAGTCAGTCTATTATTCGTGATGGATTATTTATGATACTGAAGAATGAACATGACTTTGAAATGACAGGTTGTGCTGCAGATACAGATAGCCTAATAAAAATGATGTCTGAGCAAAAACCGCATGTAATACTTCTTGATAGCAATCTTCCTCCAAATGGAGGCAATGAAGCCTTAGAAATCATTAAAAATGCATATCCATCCAGTCAAGTAATCATGCTTGCGGCGGACACTAATGAAGATAAAATCATCGATAGTATCAAGAAGGGAACAACCGGGTATATT
The DNA here is from genome assembly GCF_058267515.1 of Pradoshia sp. Z6_59. NCBI lineage: Bacteria > Bacillati > Bacillota > Bacilli > Caryophanales > Bacillaceae > Pradoshia > Pradoshia sp. Z6_59. The sequence goes on along the minus strand of NZ_JBZCPP010000010.1, from coordinate 100,565 downwards.
TTAAAAAATGTAGAAACGAAGCATCTTCTTTATTCAATTAGGCAATGCGTGAATGGGCATATCGTACTACCTTCTATTATTCAAAAGAATTTAATTATGTATTTACAAAATGAACCATCCTCTCCAATACCAATTAAACTGGAGCAACAGGGAATTAACCTGAACGATCGGGAACACGACATTATTAAACTGTTATCAGAAGGGCAGACAAATGAACAAATAGCCCAATATTTATTTTTATCTAATGGTACAGTGAAGAATTATGTAAGTCAGCTATACAGAAAGTTTAAAGTAAATAACCGCTCAGAATTGATGGCATATTTATATTCGATAATGAATTAATTAGATAAAAATGAATTAGTCGATTGAACTTCACCCGAGAATGGTCGATAAATAGAGTGGGATTCTATTTAATATTCACTAAATTATTGATTAGGCTACTAGAAATGAAAAGAGGTGAGCTATCTTTGTTTAGTCATTATTATATTTTTAATTTTAGTGATATTTTGATAAGATTGCTAATCTGTATGGTGTGCTGCATACTGGTCTTCAAGTTTAGCAGTATATTAAAAAGAGATAGACAAAGATTATCGAATATATATAAATATGCAACTGTACTTGCAATCATGTTTACGATGTCATTAGTGTATTTGGAGAACTCCTTTCAACTTGAAGTATCTTTTGGTTCCGGATTGAAAAGTTTAGTGATTCATTTTTTATTTAGTTTTGGAGCATCCTGGTATGTTCTCTCCTTTTCTCAAACTCGGCAATATGATTCTAAACGATATTTACTAGCCAGTGTGGTATTGAGTGTAAGTGTTTTAGGAAGTAATTATATTGGTTTTTATACGGTTTTGAATGAATACGTTGCTGCTAAGCCCATTTTTATCTTAATGGCAGTTCCGTTAACTATTAGTACATCATTCTCTTTAACTCGTTTCCTCATTCAAATCGTGAATGAAGATTCAAATAAAATGACATATAGGTGGGCATTTTGGGGATCGATAATGGGGGGGATTTCCCTTGGCAGTATCCCTTTTATTGTATTGGCCTCCTTTATTGATTTTGAAAGAATGTATTTAAATCCGACTGAGCCTTATGCCATTTTGATACCCTTTGCATTTACGATCTTAGCTAATTTGGGATTGATGCTGTTTCCTGATTTTTTTGGAGAAAGATTAATGCGAAAGAACTCAGAATCATACAAATCACTTTTTAAATACAACCCGAACAGTGTGTTCTGGATTGATTTAAAAGGAAATATCAAAGAGGTAAATGATCAGGCCAGCATATTGACAGGCTACAGTAAAAAAGAATTAAAAACGACAACTTTTTGGGACCTTCTAGGTAAAATTAATGATAAAGCGAATATGCAATTTTACTATAACCAAATCAAGGAAGGAGTTACAAGTGAGATTGAAGCAAAAATGCTGACAAAGGATGGGGAAGAGCGAGATATCATTATTACGGCTATTCGGACGATTGTGAACGATAGAATAATAGGCATATATGGGATTATTAGAGATACTACAGATGAAAAATCAAATTCGAAAATGATTCATTTTTTGGCATATCATGATGAATTAACAAAACTACCTAACAGGCGTCTGCTAAAAAAAGAGGCTCTAAGGTTAATGAAAGAACAAATTAATTTTTCTTTCCTATACATCAACTTTGATCGATTTAGACGAATTAATGATACGTTTGGACATACCTATGGTGATGAAATCCTTAAGCAAATTGGAGAATTATTAGTAGATAACCTGCCAAAAGATTGCACCGTTTCAAGAATAAGTGGTGATGAATTTGGTGTTTTATCACCTGCCTGGTATGACACGGAAAAAATTGCGGGAAAAATAGTGAAAATATTCAAACATCCGCTGCTTGTAGATCATGCGGAATTCCATATGAGCCTGAATATTGGAATTGCAACCTATCCAACTAATACAGAAGAGTTTGAGGAACTTTTAAAATATGCTGATCTTGCTCTCAACGCTGTTAAACTGAAAAGCAATCAATATTATTCATTTTATAAGCAAGGAATGATAGAGGATACATTGACAAAAGTGGGATTAGAGAATGATTTGAGGAGAGCGATAGAAATAGGTCAAATAACCGTTTTTTATCAACCGAAGTATGATACATATAAAGGAGAGATTATTGGTTCAGAGGCTCTTGCAAGATGGGAGCATCCAACCTTTGGGTTCATATCGCCGGCTGTTTTCATAAAGATTGCTGAAGAAGCCAAATTGATTGTACCACTTGAAAGATTAATTATCCGCCAAGTATTCCAGCAAATCAAGGTATGGAAAAGGGAAGGAATATTTATTCAACCTATTTCGATTAATATATCTGTTATTCATTTTTCACAGGAGGATTTTGTTGAATTTTTTGTAGAAGCTTTAAAAGAATATGGACTAACCGGGAAAGAAATTGGTATTGAAGTGACAGAAACCATCATGATGCATGATAAAAAGGAGAATAATCATTTACTGCAACAGCTTCGCCAAATGGGGATACAAGTCAGCATTGATGATTTCGGTACCGGATATAGTTCGTTAAGTTATTTAAATCAATTGGCTGTTGATACTTTAAAGATTGATAAAAGCTTTATTGATGATTATGAAAGTAATAGTAAAATCATCGCTGCTATTATTTCGATGTCTCACTCTCTAAATCTGAAAGTAATTGCTGAAGGTGTGGAGACGGATAAACAGATGGCATTTCTTAAAAGTGTTCGATGTGACGAAGTTCAAGGTTATTTATATTCAGAGCCTGTGCCTGCGCATGAACTGAAAACAAAGCTTAGAAGAATCGCTAATTAACAAGTCAATCAGCCCCTTGTTCTTATGCATAGGACAAGGGGCTTTTTAGTTGAGGGAAAGTATCTGTTCAAAATTAAAAAACGCGAGGGGCTATTAGGATCTATTGCCTTCTCGCGTTTTATTCGATTTTAATCGAAGCATCCATCATCTGTACAAAATTCATTTGCGTGTTGTTTGTTTGAAGCAGTCATTAATGCCATATCATATTCATCTTCCCATACATCCTGAAGCACTTCTTTAAGTGTTTCAGTGCTTTGGGCCCCGGAGATGGCATATTTATTATTGAATACGAATAAAGGGACTCCCTCGATTCCTATTTGTACGCTTGTTTGTCTATCCTCATCTACTTGTTGCTTATATTTCCCCGTTTTAAGTACATCGAGTACCTCGTGTCCGGGAAGTCCTATTTCTTTAGCAAGCTTCAGGAGGGTTTCGTGGTCTCCGATATGCAGTGATTCAGAAAAATAAGCTTTAAGTATTCGTTCAGTCATCTCCTCGCTTTTCCCATAACTTTTAGCATAATGGGTAAGACGGTGAGCATCTGTCGTATTTGTAGGAATTACAGAATCAAAACGAATTATAATCCCTTCATCACGGGCCTGTTCAGATATATGTTCATTCATTTTTTTGGCATGGTCAACTGTAGTTCCATATTTAGCAGCGATTAGCTCGTGAATATTTGAATTTGAATTCTTTGGAGCATCAGGCTGCAGTTGATAGCTGTGAAAATGGACTTCTATCTGATCTTTGTATATGAATTCAGCTATGGCTGCTTCTAAACGCCGTTTTCCTATATAACAGAAAGGGCAAGCAAAATCGAACCATATATCAACTCTCATTTTTCAAGCCTCCCTGGTCTATCTGGTTGTATGTTCAAAGTATACATTTTCAAATAGGGCTTGACAATATACATGCTTACAGGTGTGTGTCTTCCCGGGTAACTTAAAACAATGGAATAATCCTTTTCAAAAAGCGAAAGAGATATGTCACTTCATACCTGGTTATCAATATTACAATAAAATTGAGTAAAATAATGTCATTTATTTAGATAGTTATATATAATTAATAGAAATACTCAAAATATTTGCAGTATTTATTGGGTAGAGAAGTGGGAGGGATTTTGAGTGGTCACAAAACAGGATACGAATCAGCCGTTGCGCAAGGAAGTAAAATTGCTAGGCAATATACTGGGCGAGGTTCTCATCTATCAGGGTGGACAAGAGCTTTTTAATACCGTTGAAAAAATCCGTACAATGTGTAAATCTCTTCGTTTACATGTGGAAGATGAGACGTACCATACATTAAAAAAGGAAATAGAAATGCTTAGCCCAGAGACGAGAATGCAAGTTATCAAGGCGTTTTCCGTTTATTTTCACTTAATAAATGCAGCAGAACAAAATCATCGAATTCGACGGAAACGCGAATATCAACTAAACAATTCTGATGAGCAGCCCGGTTCAATTGAAAAAGCCATCCAATCAATGAAGGATAAAAATATTAGCGGTGAAATTATACAGCACGTTCTTGAACGAATATCCCTTGAATTGATTATTACTGCTCATCCTACAGAGGCGGCTAAACGGTCTATTTTGGAAATTCAAAAGAGATTATTACTTCTCCTTAAAACGCTTAATAATCCTATGTTAACCGAGAATGAATATAAGGATATTAAAGAAGACCTCTATAATGAGATTACCACTTTATGGCATTCTGATGAATTAAGAGACAGGAAACCAACAGTCATTGATGAGGTTAGAAATGGTTTGTATTATTTTGACAAGATATTCTTTGATGTCATACCAGAAATACATCAGGAAGTTGAAGACAAATTGACTGTCCATTACAGCAGTGAAACCTGGAGTGTGCCAAACTTTCTGCATTTCGGTTCCTGGATTGGCGGGGATCGGGATGGCAATCCGTATGTAACCCCAGCTGTTACATGGGAAACTCTAAATAGACATAGAGCATTGGTTCTTAGAAAATATGAAAAGGCTTTGATTGAATTAATGAAGCGTTTATCTCATTCAACAGTCCAAATTAGAGTTGGCGATGAAATAATGAGATCGATAGAATTGGGAGAATCTGAATATATAAGCGATGATAAAAAATGGCCTGTCAAAAATGAAGCGTATCGTCGTAAATTAGCTATTATGGTTGAACGTGTCCGCATGGTGGCTAATGATGAACGGGGTTACCAATCATCAGAAGAATTGCTTGAGGATTTATTAATGATTAAGCAAAGTATAGATACACATCATCCAAAAGGGCAACAGTTGAAGCTTTTACATAAATTAATTAGACAGGTACAGCTGTTTGGCTTCCATCTTGGCACGTTAGACATTCGCAATCATAGTGATGAGCATGCAGGTGCCATCGATGAAATCCTGAGAAAAATTAAGATAACAGACTGTTATACGGATTTATCTGAGCCGGAAAAAGAAAAACTACTGGAAAAATTACTGATGGATCCAAGGCCGCTATTGCTAGACAATGAAGAATATACAAAGGAAACGCAGGAAATTATTAAGGTATTCAAATTAATCAAAAAGGCCCATAAAGAATTTGGAAAAGCATCTATTAGGGTCTATATCGTTAGTATGACACGTTCGGCAAGTGATTTGCTGGAGGTTTTATTATTGGCCAAAGAAGCGGGATTATATAAACTTCATGCAGATGGTACAGTTGAAAGTGATTTGAATGTAGCTCCATTACTAGAAACAATAGAAGATTTGTCAAATGGACCTGCTATATTAGAAACATTGTTTGACCTGCCAGTTTATCGAGAGCATCTCAGAAAGCTGAGAAACCAGCAAGAAATTATGCTGGGGTATTCGGATGGCAGTAAGGATGGCGGGACTCTGACCGCCAATTGGAAGCTTTATAAAGCACAAATAGAACTGCATGAGCTGGCAAAGGAATATGATATTTCAACGAAATTCTTTCACGGACGTGGTGGTTCTCTTGGCCGTGGTGGCGGGCCTTTGAGCAGAAGCCTTCTTTCTCAGCCGCTCGAAACACTGGGAGACGGGGTGAAAATAACAGAGCAAGGAGAAGTATTATCTTCTCGTTATTTAATAGAAGACATCGCATATCGTTCATTAGAGCAAGCAACGTCAACGCTGCTGGAAACAGCCGCTAATGTTTCGAAATCTTCAGAACAGGGCCATCTAAGAGATGATAGCTGGGTTCGCGCCATGGAAAGTATTTCTGATGTCTCTTATGAAAAATATCAGTCACTTGTATTTAAGGATGAAGGTTTTTTAACTTACTTTAATCAAGCCACACCTCTAAAAGAAATTGGTGAACTGAATATTGGTTCCAGACCAATGGCGCGTAAAAACAGTGATAAATTTGAAAATTTACGAGCTATTCCCTGGGTATTTGCCTGGACACAAAGCAGACAGTTATTTCCTGCTTGGTATGCTTCCGGCACTGGCCTTGCAACATACGCATATAAAGAAAAAGGCAATATAGAGACATTGAAGGAAATGTATCAGGATTGGCCATTCTTTCGATCTACAATTGATAATTTGCAAATGGCATTAATGAAAGCAGATCTTAAAACAGCGAAAGAATATGCTGATCTGGTTGAAGATCCTTTAATTGGAGATCGGATATTTGAGGATATAGTTGAAGAGTACAACAAAACTAAAGCGGTTTTACTTGAGATAACTGGAGATGAAGAGTTACTGGATCAAACTCCGAATATTAAAGATTCAGTTCGTCTTAGAAATCCTTATGTAGACCCATTGAATTTCATTCAAGTTCATTTAATTAAAGAACTAAGAAGTTTAAAGGAAGTGGATACCCAATTAGTTGTTCAGGTATTACATACGATTAATGGTATAGCAGCAGGTCTTCGTAATACAGGATGATAGATTAAGGGGGGAGGATGACAGTAGTAGAGTCATCCTTTTTTTTATTTTCATGATAGGTGTAAAAGCATTTATTTGAATTTATTGTGAAAAATTCAAAATTAAATTTTAAAGGCAAATTTGCTCTGAATTTAGAGGTTTTCCTCAGAGAAACATAAAAATTATACAGTAAAAACTGTGTATTTTTTATAATTTTGCTATAATACAAGATTCAAAATATATTATTGTAATATAAAATTTTGCGGATGTAAATAAACGATAGATTTTGAGGGAAAGAAGCTTACGAAAATTGGTGCAGGAAAGATTTGGAGAAGAATGTCGGTTGACATATAATTATTTAAGGATAGGATAAAAATCCTATCAATTTCCAGGAAAGGAGATTATGAGGATATCAGAAATTGGGCCTGCAGTCTGGGGGACCGGGCCCAATAATCTGTTGCTGGGTATACCAACATATTAGTAGTATACCCATTATTGAATAGAAAGCAAATATATTCGAAAAGGGTGGCTATATGAAAGTAGAAAATAGACCGTATATTGGGATAGATACAAAAATTTTATTACCCGTTTTTGTGGAAGGTTATTTGTATACTCAGCTATACTTTCAGGATACTTTTTATATGGTGGAAAAATCTCCGCTTACTATTTTAAAAGAAAGTATCATTGGATACGGAGCTGATTATCAGGGTGCAAAAAACAGTTCAAAATCATATCTGGGAGGAAGGTATATTTTGCCTCTGCAGATTAGCGGCCAGCACAGTATTTATATGTTTCCCACTCATTCCTGTCGTGATGAAAAATGTGCCTGGATAGCACTAGATCACTATAGAGGATGCGACCCGATTGATAGTAGAGAGTGTGACGTACATCTTTCCAATCAAACAACTATAAACATTAATTGTAAAGCTTCCATACTAATGAAACGCTATAATAACGCATTAAAGCTAAAAGATAGAATAGAAAAATTCAGTCTCACTTAATGATTCTTTTTTGAAATCATGAAGGCTGTTTAATAGAAGATATCGTAATTTTCGAAAAAGGTTTCTTATAAGATGGATTAAAAAGAATTCAGCATTAGACTGGATTCTTTTTTGTTAGGTTACCGAGTGAAATAGAGAGGCGGACTACATGCTTCTACAATTTAGGAATACACCGTAAATAATCATAATAGGTAAAAAATAAGAATAGTATTTATTTTGGTGAGTAAAATGATAAAATAGACTCTTTTTTTTGAAAACTCAATTGATTCTTAATACTTTTTGTGTTAAATTCTATGTAAATGGTCACAAATTACACTGATTTATCGAATTAATTACTAAATTATGCATAAAACATCATATATTAGTCTGATTAGGAGGAAAAGAAGTGGATAATATGCTACTAAACGAGGTTTCTATAGAAGATAAAGGTAAAGTAGGAGATATAGTTGAATTTGAGCGACGTGGTCTTTCTATTTTAGGAAAAGTATCAATTGTGCGTGAGCTATCATGTATTGTTGAAATAGATGAAGAAGTAGCAGAGCATTTTTGTTATGAAACACCGAGGACTGTCGTTCGCCATAATAATTATAAAGTAGTTAGATCGTCGTCCATATAACCTGTATCAGTCTATAAAACTAGTACTTAAACTAAACAAAATAGATTTAATAATTTGAAACATATATATAGATAAAAGCACTCGGTTTATGAACTGCACCTAAAAGTTAGCTGCTAATCTAGCTTTCTTTGTTTAGATCATTTATGCTGAGTGCCTTTATCTGTTCATTCTACTTTCAACCATGCACTTGGTTCATCAATCTTTATAAGAAGCTGGCTATTTCCCCAACAAAAACATAATTTTTTTCCCAAATAAATTGATATAATAATTTTTCTGAATATTTTAAAATATTAGGTAGGAATTTTAGCGTCATGTAAAGAACATATTTAAGAAGCATAATCTGAAAGTTATCCAATCTCAATGAATGGAGAAGATAGCTTTGCACAGAATGAACGAATTTATAAAGCTTTATTTGAAAACGCTTACAATAAAGGAGGTGGTTAATAGACTTTGTTTAATCATTTGTATTTAATCTGGAAGCTTAAATGAGGAATAAAATAGACCGGATAAGCTTACTTTTATCTAATATGCATGAGTAGGGTTATCTGGTACGTCCAAATTTCCATTGTTAAATTTATAAATATCTGAGAGAGTCGTAACGTTTTAAATCAACATAAGGAATAACACTGCATGCTTTAGCAATGTTTAGTTTGATAAACCCGTTAGCGGTATATGCTAGGTTCTTTTAGGAAGCTTCAAACCTGGAGAAGGGGAATTTATTTTTTGTGAAAAATTCCGCGAATTGGAGGAGAAAAAAGTGAAGCTATCACAATTGCTTGATTCGAATATCGAAACATTTGATGAGTACTCTTTTTTATTCTACGGAAACAAGCAATTTACAAATGTGGAGACAAGGAGATATGCCAACCGATTGGCCAATGGATTTAGAAATAGAGGAATTCAGCCAGGAGACAGAATACTTGTCATAATGCCAAATATGCCCGAAGTATTAATTGCGTATCAAGGGATAACAAGAGCCGGTGCTATCATTGTGCCTGTTATGTTTTCACTCCATCCGAAGGAAATTGCCTATATTGCCGCAAATTGCGGAGCCAAACTGATTATCACCTCTAACATCATACTCGACTCTATCCAACAAGCAATTGATTTATTAAACATAAAACCCACCATAATAATTACAGATGAAAATAATGTCAGTAATGCGATTAATATATATGAATTTATGGATTCCAATGAGGATTTGGATGAGCGATTCTATGAAGATATCGATTCAAAAGATACTGCTGTTATTCTCTATACCTCAGGTACTACAGGTAACCCAAAGGGAGTTATGCTGACACATTTAAACCTCTATTCAAATGCTGTTAACTCTGCTAAACATGCTAATACAGAGAGAGGTACAACGCTCGGAATTCTTCCGCTTGCTCACGTTTATGGGTTAACCATATCCAATACATGTTACATAGTGGGAAGTTCAATCGTTATCTTCTCCAGGTTTGACCCTGCAGAAACATTAGCAGCAATAGAAAAGCACAGAATTAAATCGTTTGCGAGTGTCCCTGCCATGATTCATGCCTTGGTCTCATACCCCGATTACAATCAATACGATCTTCGAAGCTTGGAATCTATAAGTTCAGGTTCTGCCCCATTACCCACTGCATTGCTGAGAGCATTTGAACAGAAGTTTGGGGCGAAGGTTTATGAAGGTTATGGATTATCTGAGGCAGCACCTATTGTCACGGCTCATAAAAAGGATCAGCCGGTTAAACCCGGATCTGTTGGACCTCCTATACCGGGGGTACAAATTAAAATTGTGGATAGATCTGCTCTAGAGCTTCCGATCGGAGAGATTGGAGAAGTGGTAGTGAGGGGTGATAATGTAACACCTGGTTATTTTCAAAATGAAAGTGAAACAAACAACGTATTAATAGACGGTTGGTTGCATACAGGGGATTTAGGACGTATCGACGAAGATGGCTATTTATATATTATCGACCGAAAAAAAGATTTAGTTATCCGTGGAGGGTTCAATATTTATCCACGTGATGTAGAGGAGATATTAAGTCAGCATTATGCGGTATCTGAAGTGGCTGTCATAGGAATACCAGATGCCAGTATGGGTGAAGAATTGGTGGCATGCATTGTTAGGGAATCAAAAACAGATGTTCAGGAAGAGGAATTGATTGCATATTGCCAGGAACATCTTGCAAAAAATAAAACGCCAAGAAAAATATTATTCTTTGAGTCATTGCCGCGGAATGGTGTTGGGAAAATTTTAAAGACTCATCTCCGAACTGCCGCATCCGAGAGAATAGTAGAACGAGACTATAAATAATTTTTAAAATGAAGGGAGTTTTATGAATATGAGAGAAACCATTACGGCAACTTCAAGAGGCCTCTTGGTAGATTCTTTTCCTTATCGTTTGTATCAAAAAGCAAAAAGGGTGGGAACATGGAATCCAGCAGATATTGATTTTACAAAGGATGCTGTTGATTGGAAGCAGGCTACACCGGGACAAAGGCACAGCATTCTTCGTCTTCTTTCACAATTTCAGGCAGGAGAAGAAGCTGTCACACTCGATTTATTACCGCTCATGATGGCGATTGCGAAGGATGGACGGATTGAAGAGGAAATGTTCCTGACTACCTTCCTGTTTGAAGAAGCAAAGCATACTGAATTCTTTAGAGCCGTCCTGGACGCAATTGGAGAAAAGGGGGAGTTAAATCCCTTATTAACAGATACGTATAAGCAAGTTTTCCATGTAATATTACCAAATACAATGGATCGCCTGCTTACAGATCAATCACCTGAGGCGATAGCAGACGCCTCAACGGTATATAACATGTTTGTGGAAGGGGTACTTGCTGAAACGGGGTATTTTTCGTTTTATCAATCACTGGAGAAATCAAATTTAATGCCAGGATTACTTGAGGGAATTGGCAATTTGAAGAGGGATGAATCTCGCCATATCGGTTATGGTACGTACTTGCTTCAGCGTTTGATTTGTGAACATCCTCATATATATGAGGATGTTGTCATGAAACGGATGGCGGAGTTAACCCCGCTGGCTCTAACAATTGTAGAAGAGGGGTTAACAGATGCGGATTTAGATGCATTTGGAACAAGCCCTGAAGAGGTTGTTAACTTTGCCATGAAGCAGCTTCAAATAAGGATGGATATTCTATCACGGGCGAGAGGGAAGAAAATTGAAGAGATCTATAGAACGTCTGAAAGTGAAGTTGGCATGATTTAAGAAAGGACACTCGACTCTATAAATCCAGTGAATATAATCAGGTGCTTCTATGGAGCATCTGCAAATAAAACATACCGACTGGTTAGTATTTAAGTGAAAAGGAGGATTAGTATGTATTTACGTTTGACTGATGAGCAAAAAATGGTTCAAAAAACAATTCGTAGATTTGTAGAAAAGGAATTAATGCCATTAGAAAATGAAGTGTTGCGAAATGAACGAGAAGGGAAACCAAGCCTCCCTCCCGGTAAGCTTAAGGAATTACAATTAAAAGCAAAGGAAGCTGGATTTTGGGGCATTAACACACCTACAGAATATGGGGGCGCTGACTTAGGTCAAATGATGATGGCTATTGTAGCTATTGAGGTAGCCAAAACATTTGTCCCCTTCACCTTTGGCGGTTCAGCAGATAATATTCTGTACTATGCAAATGAAGAACAAAAGAAAAAATACTTGATCCCTACAATAAACGGTGACAAGAAGTCCTGTTTTGCTATGACAGAACCAGGTGCAGGATCAGATACGCAAAATATAAAAATGACAGCTGTTAAGGATGGATCAGAATGGGTTCTTAATGGAGAGAAAACCTTTATTACGGGAGGAAATGATGCTGATTTTGTTATGGCTATGGCAATTACAGATAAACAGCGGCATATCGAATCAAGAGGTCGCGAAGGAGTAACTTGTTTTATTGTAGATCGTGATATGGGATGGCGTTCTGAGTTTATCCAAACGATGGGGGAAGGAGGTCCAGCCGGATTAGTATTTGATAATGTTCGAGTTCCTGAGGAAAATATTTTAGGTGAATTGCATAAAGGATATAATTTGGGACTTGAGTGGATCGGCTTTGCAAGGTGGATTGTTGGAGCACGTGCTGTTGGTGCAGCTGAGCGGTTATTGCAGATGGCAATTGATTATGCAAAGGAACGTATCACATTCGGTAAACCAATCGTCGAGCGACAAGCCATTCAATGGCAGATAGCTGATTCTGCGGTTGAGATTGAAGCAGCAAGGTGGCTTACATTAAATGCTGCATTTACTCTTGATCATGGAGAAGATAACCGGCATGTAGCGTCGATTGCAAAATTGTATGGAGCCAATATGGGAAATAGGGTGGTCGATCGCGTTTTACAAATTCATGGTGGTATGGGTTATACGAGAGAATTACCGATTGAGCGATGGTACCGTGAAGCAAGACTTTGGAGAATTTATGACGGAACTGATGAAATCCAGCGAATGATCATCGCCCGTAATCTTATAAAAGGTCATGTGAAAATTGGAGAATTTAGTTGAATTCACTTCCAATAAAAGGAATTTTAAGATTTTTGTAGAATTAGTTAACGTTTATCTTATTTGAAAGGGATGTGGACGTAGAATGACTGGGAGATTTGAAAATAGAGTGGCCATTATTACCGGGGGAAGCAGAGGGATAGGGAAAGGAATCGCAGAAAATTTAGCGGTACAAGGAGCTAAGGTTGCCCTTTTTGATGTAAATCAAGAAGCTCTGCAAGCAACTGCGGAACACTTTAAACAGAAAGAATTAGATTGTTTGACTCTTGTAGCAGATGTTACTTCATCAGAGGAAGTGGAACAAGCTGTAAAGGAAGTATATGAACACTATGGTGCTATTGATATTCTGGTTAATAATGCAGGAGTTATCCGGGATAACCTTATTTTTAAAATGACAGATTCAGATTGGCAATTGGTAATGGATGTTCACTTGAAGGGCTCCTTTAATATGACTAGAGCCGTGCAAAAATATATGGTTAAGCAAAAGTATGGGCGCATTATTAATATCTCTTCTACCTCGGCGCTTGGGAACAGAGGGCAAGTGAATTATTCTGCAGCAAAAGCCGGTTTACAGGGGTTTACTAAAACATTGGCTGTTGAACTGGGTGGGTTTGGTATTACGGCCAACTCAGTGGCTCCTGGATTCATCGAAACGGATATGACAAAGGAGACAGCAGCTCGAATCGGGATATCATTTGAACAGTTAATTGAAGCAAGCGTTTCAATCATTCCTGTTGGACGCAGTGGTAAACCCGAAGATATTGCGAACGCTGTTTCATTTTTTGCAGATGAAAAGTCATCGTTTGTAAATGGCCAGGTTTTATATGTGGCAGGGGGACCTAAAAATTAAGTGAGGTGAGATGAATGTTTGCTCAAGCGGTAGGCAAGAGCTCCAATCGAGTTTTAAATAGAGTGGATAGAGAACGTGTTATACAATTTGCCAAAGCAATTGGAGATGAGCATCCTATATTTGTTGATCAGGAATATGGCAAGAAATCCAGATACGGGGATAATATCGCTCCACCAACATACCCAAGAGTATTCAATTATGGAGAGTTAGAAGGTCTGGATTTGCCATCTAAAGGATTAATCCATGGAGAGCAAATCTATCATTATGAGAGACCTTTATTAGTAGATGAAGAAGTCTATTGTTTTGCAAAAGTTAAAGATTATAAAGAGAGAATCGGAAGTAACGGAAAGATGGGTATTCTTCGGATTGAAAACAATGGTGAGGATAAAGAAGGAAACGCGATATTTACTTCTACCATTGTAATTATTATAAATGAAGTTGTGCAAAAGGAGTTGAAAGCATGACATGTTTGCTTGATATGCAGGTTGGTGATGAATTGGAAGAAATTAGATTGGAACCTGTTTCTAGAGAAGTACTGGTTGCGTATGCTAATGCTTCAGGGGATCATAATCCTATCCATAAGGATGAGGAGCAAGCGAAAAGATTAGGGCTTCCGGGTATTATAGCACATGGAATGTGGACAATGGGAAATCTGTCAAAACTGTTTACCCCTTATTATGAGGAGGGATTTATAAAAGATTATACAATTCGTTTTCGCGACATGGTCTTTTTGAACGATTCAATAAGATTAAAGGCAAAGCTTGAAACAAAATTGGAAAATGAGTTACATTTTATCGTGTCTGCTATTAATCAAAAAGAAATTGAGGTACTGAAAGGTACAGTAGTGTACTATTTATACGAAACTAGTTAAATACAGGCAGCTTTCAAGCTGCCTGTATCCAGTAAATGATTAACGATAGAAGAGGCCTAATGAGATATCTAACAGACGCTGTTTTTCATCCTCTGTTAAGGTTCTGCCATATAGCACAATCTCATTTTCATGCATGAATTTATGCAAGTCATAGAATCCTTGTAAATGTGTTAATTCAGGTATTTTTCGTTCATTAGAATTACCCAATAAATAATCGACAGATACATCAAAATAATGGGCAAGTTCCAATATTCCGTCAATACTTGGTTCGCGTGTTTCCCGTTCGTAAGATCCCATGGTTGATTGTGCGACCCCTATAATAGCTCCTAGTTCTTCTTGTGACAAACGCTTCTCTTTACGCAACTCTTTTAACCTGCTTCCAAAAGAGGATTTCATGGTTGCTCCCACCTTTTACGAAACGTATTGTATATATATATTATAGGACAAAAGTTACAAATGAGCGAGTGAAAAGGTGTAAAATGTCTCTTTATAGCACATTTTATATAACTATTTATCGTGCTAAATTAGAATTCATCCAAAATGTGTCAATAATCTCTTATATACTTCTTGCTGTATAAGCAAGAACGTTATCCATAGTGGAGAGTTGCTTATCGCTGTGGCTTAACCATTTATTTCGTAAACTTTACCTGCTGTAACGTTTACTCCATACCATCCCCAGGTTGCGGTATGCTGGCTTTCTCCCTCATCAACTACTACTTCATAAACATGTATAGATAAGTCCTCAGTGCCTGATATCTTCCCTTGCACTTCAAAATGAACATTTGATTCATTGGTATAACCAATATGACCCTTTACGAGATTGATTGCCTGATCATGAGCGGTTTGGAGATCAGAAGTGCCCTGTTGTTCTTCATTTTCTTCATCGGACGCAATCTTAGTTGCATCATCCTCAACCGCGTTCGTTGTTTCAGCTGTGTTTGTTTTATCATCTGTGGAGATTGTATTTGAATCAACACTATCGGTACTGGATGATTCCTCTTCGGCATATTTTTCGATTTCTTTGTGTAAATTTACAATTTCCATTTCCAATTGTTTATTGTTTTCTTTGGCAAGATTAATCTCTTTATTTAATTGTTCCAGCTCTGCGGAAGCTTTAGAATGCTGAAAGTAATATTGAGTAATTAATCCTAGACTAAACATACCTGCCAAAACAAATAAAAGGACTATTTTTCTTGTGTTTAACTTTCTCATATGAATCCCCCTTTTGTTATTTTAATATAATTTTATAAATAAACAGGCTGTCTGTGTAGTCTAAAATATGAATATTCCGTTTTATTTTGAAACGCTAAGCAGTGGATTGATACAAAAGATTTAGTAAAAACATAAATGATTGATATTCTTTTGAAGAATAGTTTTATAAGAATAGGGAATATGTACATAAGAAATGATAGATAGGGAGTGACAGTATGAGGTTAAAGGATAAGAAGATTTTAAGTTTTGTACATCATGAATTTGAGGACCTTGAATTGTGGTATCCAATTCATCGACTGCGTGAAGAAGGAGCCATAGTCCATCTGGCAGGTGAACAGGAAAAAGTCAAGTATATTGGCAAGTATGGTGTACCTGCAGAAAGTGAGTATAGCTTTGCAGAGGTAAATCCGGATGATTATGATGCAGTTTTAGTTCCTGGGGGCTGGGCTCCTGATAAACTTCGCAGATTTCCAGAAATATTAGCGTTTATTCAAAAAATGGATGAACAGCAAAAACCAATCGGACAAATCTGCCATGCAGGCTGGGTATTGATATCAGCTGATATTTTAAAGGGAAGAAAGGTAACAAGTACACCTGGAATACGAGATGATATGGTAAATGCAGGGGCTTCCTGGTATGATGAGGCAGTTATCGTAGACGGACATATTGTTTCAAGTCGACGCCCACCGGATTTACCGGATTACATGCGTGAATTTATTAAGGTGCTAGAGAACTAATAAAGAAGCCAGTGTTCTGTTTTAGACACTGGCTTCTTTATATTGTCTGTGATCCTAAGAATTAAATAGCTACTTTTAATTGTCGAATCACATTATTAATATATTTTCTGTTTTTGTAAATGAAAAGTTTTAATTGATCACCTGAAAGCTGTAATTCATCTATGTCGCTATAAAACTCTCCCTTACCATGCGCAGTCCATTTTCCTTCTTTATCATAAAACATTAAGGTCCAGTGGCCACCTCTAATATGGTCTTCAAAGATAAAGTAATACTTCTTACCAACTTCATCATAAGAAGAGATAGATTTAAAATCAGCCAGGAATTGATCGATATCTTTTTTATACACAATGACCTTCATACAAGTTCCCTCCTAATTTATTTTTCTACTCTTAGCATGAGTTTTTATAAGAAACATATGTGTATGCTGTCCTATAAGATTTAATTATATAATTTTATCTGAATTTTCACCATAGCGAGATTTAAATATTGTTGACCAAAATTTTACATAGAGGAATATTTTATTTAATGACCAAAACTGAGATATTATTTTATTTATAATTATTTTAATTAATTAGTAACAGTTTCATATAATCATAGAAAATCTGTTAGTGTCTGGCTTGATTTTTGCCATCGTGTTTTTGTTCTCACCTACCCATGGAATCGTGTTTAAAAATTTCCACCATAGAAAATTAAGAAATTCTAATATTTAAAGTGTCCCGCAGGTAAATGAAAGGATTGTCAATAAACTGATCTGAAGCAGTTTATTGACAATCCTTGTTTGTTTTATTTATGCTGTTCATTCATTTTGATATAGTAAATATGGATATATAATAAATCATTTTAGTGGATAAAAGATAAAGGGTGGATATATGAAAGTTTTTAAGTTTATCAGTTCTTCATTTGTAATTGTAATTGCTTATTTTATTATCGTGAAAGATAGTGTCTGGCTTTATCCGTACTTGCATATTTCGATAGGATCGATGTTTCTGGTAACGTGTATAGAACATATACGTTCAAAACATAAGAGATTAGCTATAGGAAACGCCGTGAATATCGCTTTTCTTTTTCAGTTTAGCTTTTTTGAGGCTGTTCTATGTTGAATTATAGAAAATTTTATGACCATACTTCATTTTTATGGCTTGAATGACGAAATAATGAATAAGAGATGAAGGTCATTTAGCTGTCAATGAAGAAGCAGGTGTAAGGAATGAAATGTCGCTATTGTCAGAATGAAATAAAAACCCGAGGTAAGTACTGTTTGCATTGTGGTGAATTGAAGAATGGACCAAAAAGAAATAGATCAAAAATTGTCTTGGTTTCTTTTAGTATCATCGCTATTCTTTCAGCAAGCATCTATTTATTAGCTGCAAATCAAACGGATAATCATAAGCGGGTCGAATATGGAAGCATAAAAGAAATAAAATTGGTACATAAAGAGAATGGAAAAAAGAATCAAGCAGAGGAAATTAAAACAACGCCTAAACCGGTAACTGATATAAAAGTAGATACCAAAAAAGAAGTTTCTGAGATTATAACGGAATCACTTGCAAAAGTTTATACTATTTTCACTGAGGATAATCAAGGTACTGGATTTATCATTAACAATCAAGGAGATATCCTTACTAATGCTCATGTAGTAGAGGGCTCTGTTGATATAACAGCAATAGATTATACAAGTCAATCCTTTACAGGAAAAGTCATTGGGTATTCAAATATCCATGATGTCGCAATTATCAGGATACCTGAATTGGCGAATCATCAATCCTTGGGGATAGCAACCGACGAGTATGCTTCGATAGGTGAGGAAGTAATAGCATTGGGGAGTCCGCTCGGAAAGACTAATACAGCAACTTTGGGAACAATTGCAGCGATTAATCGGAGTTTTTATATTGGGGAGCGTATTTATGAAAATATTTATCAGACGACTGCTCGGATATCTCCTGGAAGCAGTGGCGGTCCATTGGTCTCTGTAAAATCAGGCAAAGTAATTGGAATCAATTCAGCGAGATCAATTGAGGATGAATCCATTGGGTTTAGCATTCCCCTTAAAGATGTTTATTCGTTAATCAGTGGTTGGGTTTCCAATCCATTATCGGAGGGTGATATAACAGGCTTGTTTTATACGGATACTGGAGATTATCATTTTGAGGAAGAAGAAGAGATTGACGAAGGATATTTTGAAGGCGGAGTTACAACTGATGAACCAGGAGTTTATTACGAAATTCCTGAAGACTGGTATGAGGTGGATGAGGAATATAATGATCAACCTGAGGCTGAAAAAGAGGATGTTATTGAAGAAAATCTTTTAGACAACAAACAAGAGGAACCATTATTAGAGGAACCCTTGGTCGAAAATCCGCTCCTATCTAATCTGAAGAAGAACAAAAGAAGAACGAAGAATAATAAACCTATGTAAGGATATTCATTATGGAATTTGCGCTTGAAGTAATTTTGGTGTCTAATTATGATAGCCAGAAGGAAAACATGTGCATGCTTGCTGAAAGATAGGAATCATCTGATTTAAATTGAAAACAATATAGGTCAATAGTGTTAGAGTGATTTTGATAATCACTCTAATTTTTTGTTAAGTATCATTTAAAAATAGGTGGCTACTATAATTTTAATATCATCGATAAACAGATAGGTATGAATAAGAACAAAATAGATAAGTAAAGGTAGTATAAGACACCAGCTGGTTCGCCCTTTTTTTATTAGTAAGCGTTTCATATCCTTTTCTTCGAGATGAGAATGTTTATGTCTTATCTGTTGTACATGTTTTTTCGTACCGGCTAAATATAAAAGATTACCGCTTCTGCCTATATAAAGATGCATTAATGCAGCAAAAGCTAACCAATAAAACAGGTGGTTGCGGAATAGGATAGATACCAAAATATCAATCAGGATGAAAATACCGACAATCAGATATCTCTTTCGATATGCAAACCAAAACATCCCAAAGACTAAACCGAAAAAATTCCATCTTTTAATTCTATGATTCTCATTTAAAAATGAATGATAACGATCACCGATATATACCTTTATATCTTGTTTTTCCTGCTGAGAATCTTTTAATTTAACCATAAAAATACCTCATTTTTATATACACGATTGATTGATGGATGGTTTGTTTAAGGAATACTACAAAATTTGATTATTAAGCTATTATATTTTTCCATTGCCATTGCACTCAGGACATTTCTTTATGGCAGGGTATAATCTGGTTGCCCTTTTAAAGGCTTCGTCATAGGAAAAATGGCTTACTTCAATAAGGCGAACTAACTCACGATCTAGATTTTCATATTGCTCATGTTGTTCATCAACTATATTCCCATCAAAGCATTCTTTGCAAATTGCCATCTTATTTCTCTCCTCCGTTCTTTATCTATATAGAATTTTAACTAATTTTTGTTGATTAGGCAAAGAATTGGAAAATTCACTGCACATTTTAGGCTTCGAAAGTTTAGTATTAGAATATTTGACAAGATGGAATGGGTTGAAATGTTTATTTGTTGGAAATAACGGTATGTAACTAGTAAAGATATTAATAAGGAGGAGACCTGATGAAAGTAGGTTTGATTGGTCTTGGCAAGATGGGGATGAATTTGGCTGAAAATTTAATAGACCACCAAATTATGGTGCATGCTTATGATGTAAATTCAGCTTCGGTTGAGAGCATTCAAAAATATGGAGCCATTGGCAGCCTTAATATGAAAGAAATCGTGAATAAACTGGAGCAACCCAGAGTCATATGGCTGATGGTACCACATACTGTTGTTGATAACGTTATAGAAGAGCTTTTTCCGCTATTAAGTCCTGGAGATATTTTAATAGATGGGGGAAATTCGAATTATAAGGAATCAATGCGACGAAGCAGGGTATTAAAAGAAGCTGGAATCTATTTTATGGATGTCGGTACTTCCGGGGGAATGGAAGGAGCAAGAAATGGGGCTTGTTATATGATTGGTGGCGATCAAAAGGCATGGAAAGTGATTGAGCCATTATTTGCAGCCACTTCTGTACCAAATGGGTATTTATATGCAGGTGATTCGGGGAGCGGACATTATTTAAAAATGGTTCACAACGGAATTGAGTATGGAATGATGGCAGCGATTGGAGAAGGTTTTGAGATTCTCGAAAAAAGTGAGTTTAATTTTGATTATGAACAAGTAGCGAGAGTCTGGAATAATGGATCGGTTGTGCGCTCCTGGTTAATGGAATTAACGGAACAAGCTTTTGCTAAAGATGCTCGTTTGGAAGGAATTAAGGGAGTTATGCATTCGTCCGGTGAAGGAAAATGGGCACTAGAAACGGCTTTAGACCTCCAAGCCTCGACACCAGTAATGGCACTGGCTCTATTAATGCGTTATCGTTCGCAAGAAAATGATACATTTAACGGCAAAGTTGTAGCTGCTTTACGGAATGAGTTTGGCGGCCATAAAGTCGAAAAAAATGAATAAATACAAGTAGTACATGATTAGAGGATCGATAAAAAGTATACCTAATGCAGGTATGCTTTTTTTAGAGCAATTTACATAAATTTTCGCTATTTAATCAATTTCTTATGACTAAAGACCAGTGAATCAAATGATTTTAACTAAGGTTGTAAATTTAATCTTAGAAAACCATTTACGCTAGTGTAAAAAAATATAAAAGGAAATGGACAATAGATCATTAACTAAAGTCCCGGATGGCGGAATGGGAGACCACTATATTAAAGGCTTTTCATCCATGTAAACTGTAAAAAATTAACCCGGCAGAAGTACTATTTTAAAAAAATACATAGGAATCCTGTTTCGTTATCACAAATAATTTTAGAAACTCTCTTAGTAGGAATATCCTCAAAACGTTTATTTGATATGACATACACTTTTTCCGCAGCTACCCTCATAAAATAGCACTGCAAAATAGTAATTTAACGTGTAATAGTACGAAAATAGCCTTTTTATAAAAGCATTCAAGATGGTTAATTAGTAAGTCATGATACGGAAAGAAAGTTTAAATAGTGAGTGGAGACTATATATGATTGGTAGTGAGCGATGATTCTCAATTTATGATTCGAAAATAAATATGTGAGTTTAATAAGCTAATAAAGATGCGAGATACCGCTTTTATCAGAAGCATCACTAAGTTCTATCTTTATCATTAATTGAAAATTGAGCGAGAACCTGATTTTAAAGAGGTTATGCTATATAAAATCCTCCAATTTCTTCAAGAAATCATGAGGATGAACAGATCATTAAATAAAAATTAAATGAATGTAATTGTTTTTGATATATTAATTGTATTTATGCAGGTTTAGACTGGATGGATAAGAATGTATGTCAGATGCTCTTTTAGGAGATAAAGTGGAGTGAAAAAGATATATAAAAAACACCTTCGAGAACTGGATGTAAACTCGAAGGTGTCGTTTAAAGCGAAATGTGTTAGTTTAAAATTTGAATGTTAACTTGTTTACGTCCCCAATTAAGAGCAGCATCTTGTGTAGGGATGAAAACATCTATTTTGTTCCCTTTAATAGCACCACCGGTATCAGCAGCAGTAGCATATCCATAACCTTCAACATAAACTTTTGAACCTAATGGAATTACACTAGGGTCAACTGCGATAACTTTAGCATTTGGATTCGCATTTAAATCGACTCCGGTAGCAGTGACGCCAGAACAACCGTTACAACTAGCTGTATAAGCTGTGGCTGAAACAGAGAGAGTTTTTCCTGCTTTTTGTCCAGTAGACTTTGCAGTAGTAGTAGTTGTCTCTGTTTTTGTTTCAGTTTTAGTAGTTGTTGATGTAGTTGTTGTTTTTTGTTGAACAGCTTCAGTATTATTTTTTGCCGGTTGGCCAACACCAGACAAATTAAGGACTTGACCTGGTTGAATAATTTCTGAATTTAAGCTATTCCAACTTTTTAGCTGATTAATAGAGATTTTATTTTTAACAGCTATCTTCCAAAGACTATCACCTTTTTTAACGGTATAAGTTTTTGGTTGGTCTTCCTTTACGATCAATTTAGTATTCTCAATAATGATATCGGAATCTAAATTATTGAGTTCTTTAATATGATCAACAGTAGTGTCGTATTTATTTGAGATACCCCATAGTGTATCACCTTTTTTGATTGTGATTTCTTGGGCAGATGCTTGGGGTCCGCCCATAGCAACGGCGATGGAAGCTACCGCTACGAATGATAACAAAGTTTTCTTCATGTAGTTTGAACCTCCTAAAATTGTTTGTTTTGAGCTAACATTGACAATCTTATCAGGTTTACGAGAAAGAAGTAATAACGAGGAGATGTTAAATCCATTACTGATATAACGTGAATATGTCAAATATATGTCTAATATATTGAATATTCAGAAAACTTTAGGTAAAAAAACTTAATAAACCATGGTATTAATATATTTTTCTAGTAAATTTAAAAAGAGGAGTTTTTGTCATAATTGTCACAAAAATATCCGTTATTTTGAATTAATGGTAAAAAAAGGAATTAAAAAAACTTAGAAAAAATATCAAACATACAAAAAACTGCGCTTAAAATTGGGAGAAAAGGGTAATGAATGGATGTGATTGCTATAAAGTAAAAGATGAAAATATCAAAAATTATATAGTTCGTAGTTAAAAAAAGATGAAATTTTAGTTTTTAAGAGAATGAAAATTATCAATGAAAGACCACTTTAGTAAATTTGTTTTTCTGACTAACTACTATGAAAGGAAACCATAGAAGCTGGCCGATTTTCATTCGTTGGTTGTTATAAAATAATCTATTCCTATTATAACCTAAAATATGACATAGTTCTAAGGTTTTTTTAAATAAATTAGTTTAACAGACGTTATTCGTCAAAAAAGATAATTAATTAGTTCCTGAGTGAATCATTATAATAGAAGAAACACGGTAATTATTTGCTGGGAATCTGCTTTTGAACACTTAAATTGCGGTATGTCGAGCTAATAAAAATGAGGAGGAGAAAAGATAAGAAAAGTATAGAGAGATGCCGCTAGATTTGGATAGTATGTAATAAACAAATTATTGGATACATAAGAACCTAAAGCCTTATATGCTTGAAGGATTGAAAAGAGTATTTATTGACTGACTTCCAACCCTTTTTGGAAAGATGAGGTGTATTATTTGATCCCTGAAAGAAATTTTAAAAAGGATACATTTGATTGGATAAAGTCCATTTTCATCATTGTTGTTGCCATTATGTTAATTAGGACTTTCTTATTTACTCCGTATAAAGTGGAAGGAGTATCGATGGAACCCACTCTCCGCAATCAAGAGAGAATACTGGTCAGTAAATCATTAAAAGAAAAGAGATATAATACAGGAGATATTGTCATCATTAAGGGTTATAACAATGAGATGTTCATTAAGAGAATAATTGGTGTGGCAGGGGATAAGGTGGAAGTCAAAAATAATATCCTCTATATTAATGATGTTCAGAAAAAAGAAAGATATCTGGAAAAAAATTACCAAGAAGCTCATGAAGGCGGAAAATCAAATGGAGATTTCGAAGCAATCCTTATTCCTGAAAATGAATATTTTGTTATGGGTGATAATCGCCTTGTAAGTATGGATAGTCGCAATGGATTAGGGTTAATTAAACAGGAGCAGGTTATAGGCCAGGGTATATATGTCTTTTATCCATTTACTGATTTAAGAAAACTGGACTGAGGTCTTTTTAAAACAGTGAAAATGATTCTATTTTATGTACATGTAGTAGTTCTTTAAAAGTGAATTTATTAATTATATTAAAGTATGTGGAGTATTGTCATATTTTGTTATAAAATAAAGTTAATATATGGAGGCGGAGGTAGTCTGCATGGTGTATATATTAACTTTATTGATTGTTATGATTGCTTTTTTATTGTTTATTAAATATAAACAGGATGAGAGAAATACAATTATACTAAGGATGAATGAAACGTATCCAAATGCTAATGAATATGTAGTTGCCATTAAATATGAGTTGGAGAAACAGGGAAAATATGTTGTCTACTCCGGCAATGGACATTTTATCGTTGATGGAATGAATTACAAGATAAAGGAACGGAAAAAAATCATAACAGACGGTATATCGATGCAGCTTACTATACTCAAGTGTCTAAAATCTACTTGATAAGAAGAAAACATCCAAGCCAGATTGGATGTTTTTATGATTATTGAATTGAATCTCTTACTTTAAGTGGTCTCATACTATCGAGTAGGATTTAGTTGATTTTTCGTTTCAATTAAATAGTTATTCTAATTGGTTACAAAGTAGGAAGGGAATTGCCAATCACAACCCGAAATAAATGGGTATACCACAATTAGGAGGGTTGAATATGTTAAAAAGACATGAAGTACTCTTTAAGCAATTGGCTGATTATCGACATGAATTGTTAGTGGCGGTTGATTCGATGAATGAGGATGAGGTGAATATTGTACCTGAGGGATTTCGAAATAATATACGATGGAACCTGGGACATGTATACTTAGATCAATATTTGTGGATTCAACATTTGACTAAGGAACAAATCATCCTCCCTAATCATTTTAATGAATGGTTTGGTTATGGTACGAGCCCAGAAGATTGGATGGGAGAGGTTCCTAAATTAGATTATTTAAAAAGACTGCTTGCTGTACAGCCTTTTATGATTCGAGATTTATATGGAGAAAGACTGGAAGAAGAATATTCTGTAACGGAATCTGGAATGTTTACAGTGGAACAAGTCCTCGTTAGAACTATTTTTCATGAAGGCATCCATTTGGGGAATATTCTTGCATTGAAAAAGCTTGTTACATCTCAAGAGGTATTAAGTTAAAATAATTTAATCCTTATAGGAAGACAAGTAAAAAAGCTGAATGAACTCCTATTATAGATGCTGATAAAATAAAATAACCATTCAACTCCATTTATTTGTTTTCCTCTTTAATTAGTAGCACTTTTTGCTAATCAATTAAATGATATAAATCCTGCTAATAAGTAATTGTAAAGATTATCTTGGTTAAAAAAATATGACGAAGTGCACGTAAAGCGATGATGGAATCCATAAAGTGATTTGAAACAGTAATATATACTATTTCTAAAGGCAGCAGAATTCCCGCTGTTGTTTTAATGATACTGTTGAATGCAGACACGCCCTTAAATTTCATTACTTCGGATATCCAGATACCATGATGAAGATTTTTGGAATTTTTTATAAACGCTATCAGTCCACCCTGTACTTTCTTCCCTTTCAAAATCTCTATTATTCAAAACCCAACGAGCTATTTTTAGTAGTTCCTCTTCTTTAAGTTCTTTCTGAATAGCTGTTAATTTGTTCATCCAAGGCTTTTTTGGTGAACTGCCAACAGCATTATCTAACCATATTATACAATCTCTTTTTATTTGGAATGTCTTATAACTATTTTTCAGATCACTAAAAATGAAGCTAATAACTTGATAACATCCCTGATTGTTATTTACTTTGTAATTAACAAGGTAATGTATGATATCCGTATTATCTGATTTTATAAATCCTATAATTTTCTTAAAATCCTTGATAGTATGATGGAATCCTCTAACCCCATTTAGGTCCAGCAAGTATCTTAGAGCTTTATTACGCATAAAAAAATCAGCAGAATGAAAGAACTTACTTTGTTTTTCTATTTTCCAAATATAATCAAAAATTTCCGAGTTAGGATCAATTGGTGTTCCTTTAAGATAGGCCAAAAAAGATGTGAACTCAATTTGGTTGAAACCATCTATTAAAGAAAATGCTTCATCTCTATACTGTTTAATCCTCCAGGTAGAACGATCTATAAAGGATGAAAAAACGTTGCCCCACATAGAGTCGTTAATCTTAATAAGTCGACCTAAAATATATTTTAAAAAACTACTATCTAAAGAACCTGATGCTTCCTTTAGAGTATGATAAATCGAAAAAAATCCTCTGGTTGTTTGCCCCCATATTCTTTCTTTATATTGAGTTCGATCAACGACTCCACCCAATTATCAATCAATTTAGTTTCTTCATTTCTTAGTTTAAGGCTGGCAGCAAAAGTAGCAGCTTGAAGAATTTCTATTTCTCTGTATCTTTCTAACTCGGGTAAAAACATAGATTCACCTTCTATTCATGGATTAAATTAAATTGAAGTATAGCCTTTTTGTGACACTTTGTTTTAGAAAAGAAGAGATTGTACAATTCTTCATTTATTTTCCAATAGCACTAGTAGAACGACTTATATTGTAACCATACTAAAAACAGATTTTCCTGGAAAAAGTAAATCTTTTTATAAGAATCACTCAATTTTATATTGAAATTAGTCTACTTATTTTACAAACAGATTACATAGAAGACATCATCCTTACAATAAGGTTATAATCTGATGAATTCCTATATTTCTAGCAAAGACTTTTGATATAGTACAAGAGTAACAAAACGTAAAAAAAAGTTGCTAGTGAAAAGGAGTTTATATGATTAAATTACAACCTAAACTATTTGGAAAAATTGCTATCAGTTTATTATTCATCTTTGCGTTAATCGCAAGTACCACTATACCGGGACAAAAAGCTGATGCAGCAAGTAGCAGTTTAGCTGGATTTAAATATTCTAAAAAAGTTCCTTTGCCAAAAGCCCAACAACAATATCTGTTTAAAATGACTAAACAAAGAGGATTAGATTATAAAGAAACGCTTGCAGTAATGCTGCATGAAAGCAATATGAAAGTAAAAGCAAAAGGTGGAAGTAATTACGGATATTTCCAAATTAATAAAATTAACCATAAAAATTTAGCTAAAATTACAAAGACAAAGAATAAACCCTATGATCCATATGTAAATATGAATTGGGGAACATACATGCTATCCGATTTACAAAAGAAATATAAGAAAAAAGGTTATAAAGGTACTGCTTTAAAAGAGGCTACCTTGAGTGCTTATAACAAAGGTGAAGGTGGATTTAAGAAGTATGGTAAAGCCAAAGCCTACATAAAAAAGCATAATCAATGTCTTGCGAAAGTTAAAAAATGGTTCTAATTAACAACAGCGTTCGTTTATCGGACGCTGTTTTTGTTTGATTGATTAATGAAAGTGCGTCTAATAGATATCTATAATTATAAGGAACAGTACTTTAATGATTAAGTCTTATCAGAAGAACTTTATTTAATAAGCATTTAAAAAGAAGTATCTAGTATTTCCTGTAAACTAGCTTAGGTCTTCCTTATAGAAACTTTACCTTCTTGATTTCTCTCATTATCCCATTCGACCTGAATCTCAAATGTTCCTTCTTCAAAAAACAAGGGAAATCTTCTTCTTATAGATTCCTGCATTGGGAGATTGGAAGCTTCATTTATATGAACCCATATAGGTTTACCCTCTGGTGAGTTTTGCAACAATGTTCCGCTAAAACTTGTGGTTAAATAGTTAAAGATCATATGTCTGTCATGTTTTTCGGGATTGACATACTCATAAAGCCCTTTATAGACAAGATTACTTACACTTAATCCTGTCTCTTCTTTCACTTCTCTAATAGCGGACTCTGTAAAACTTTCTGGAAACTCTACTTTACCTCCTGGTGGTATAAATCCCTTGAAATGATCGTGCTGTCTGTTTAATAACAGGACATAATCTCCGTTCTGAACCATACAAACAGTCCAAAATTTGTAATGAATAGATTCCCCCATCTAATTCACCCCAATCTCCATTCTTTAATAACTATTGGTATTACACTTAATTTTACCTTAAAATGTAAAAAGGTTACAAAACTAAATTGGATAAACCTGAGTGATTAAAAAGACATAAAAGAATGGAGAAGAAATGACGGATATTTCGGTGATTAAATAAAGTGTTTGGTAGTTTATATGGGCCTCATCGCTATAACTTTTATATTTTAACTTATTGACAGGGTCGAGATTTTTTCAATAAGTTAATTGATCAATTTTCCCTATATAGACAAAAAAATAGGTCGATTTCTTAAAATCGACCATCCCTCTTTAAAATAATATTCTTAATCTGAACTGTTATAAATTAGTTGTATTTAATTTGAAATTCATTTCTGGATAATAAGCGTTTTTAACCAATACATTTGGACCTAGGCATTTTACTGCCGGACAATGACAGTTTAATGAATCAGCCAGACTGGATTTCATCCAATTATTATAGGCTGCAGGCAATGATTGCTCCTTAATATTGCCAAGTGGTGGGGTATCTCCAAAGTCAGTTACGATTACATCCCCACTAAAGATATTTACATTTAAACGAGATCGGCCATCAGGGTCATTCCGAACAGTCACGTTTTTGCTTGAATATAATCTTTGCAGTAATTCAAGGTCTTCTTTTTTGGGGCTGCATGGATAAAAAGGCAATGTTCCAAACAGCATCCAAATGTTTTCATTACGAATATCCAGAAGATGGTGAATGGCTTTCCTTGTTTCATCCAATGAAAGTGTTTCTAAAGCAGAAGCAAAAGAACTAGGGTACATAGGATGCACCTCATGCCTTTGGCAGCCCATTTCTTCAACAATTTGTTTGTGTATATGTTCTAAATGGGGAAGCGTCCTTTTATTAAGCATGGTTTCAGCAGATACGAGTACTCCCGCTTTCGTTAATGCCTGGGAATTGGTAATAATTCTATTAAATAAGACTTCGCGCTGCTCACGAGTTGGTTTTCTCTCCATCATAGCAAAACCGCCATCTATAAAATCATCGATGGTTCCCCAGTTATGTGAAATATGCAAAACATCTAAATAAGGAATAATTGTTTCATATCTCTCTAGCGGAAGTGTTAAATTAGAATTTATTTGTGTTCGCACTCCACGTGAGTGTGCATATTTTAATAGAGGCTGAACATAATTTTCAACACTCTTTTTCGAGAGCATAGGTTCACCGCCGGTTATACTAATGGAACGTAAATTAGGGATTTCCTCCAACCGGTGTAAGATTAGTTCCAAAGGCAGTGCATCAGGATCCTTCGGTTGCAGGGTATAGCCAACAGCACAGTGCTCACAACGCATGTTACATAATGTTGTGGTTGTAAATTCTATATTAGAAAGGGTTAGATTTCCATATTGTTCTATATCCATATAGGTTTCCCATGGGTCATAATCAGGGCTTAATGGCATTACTTTTTGTGTGTTTTTCGTGATCATCCTATTACTCCTCATAAAAAATTCATATCCCATATTATGGTCATTAATTTGGAAGTATGTCAACATTCTTATAATTGGGAGTCTATAAAATTATTAAAACTCAATAAGGAAGATGACCCGGACGATAGATAAGCGGCATAAGAACATCTATAATTTTTCAGTCAATAGAAAATAGAATGGACAGGGTGTAGAACTTTATACCCCTTATACGAATTGTTTAGAAAAAAGTGGAAATTGAATATTGGATATGCTAATTTTATTTTGAGGTATGCGTTTAACTTATACTTCGTGAAAGTGGTAATTCAATATGGATTAGAAAATTAGTATCTAGAATATAACGGTATAGTTTAACGTACTGGGGGGAATAAACATTAGGATAATCATCAGAAATTTGCAATCGGTTATTATCGTTTCTGTCTTAACATCTTTATTTCTTATGGTTACTTCATACATCTTAGGAGAACAAAGTGATCATTTATTTGAATCTTTTTTATTCTTTGCATTTCCATATTCATTCCTGTTTGTTTTTCTTTATGGATTTATAGCATCAATCATCGGAGAAATAATTGCGGGTCTAGTACAACATAAAAAAGCACGACTTCTAATAAAAATTATGATATATGGAATGTTCCTCTCAAGATTTTTATTTGTAGCAATGGAGACTATATTTTTTGCTTATCTTGGGATTGTAGCAGCAATAATGTATGTAGTAATAGATGAATATCTTAGAAAAAGAACAAACCTGGCTTTTACGGATATACACTAGAATAAAGGACCTGCTGGCACTGACCATATCGATCTTTAGCAAAGAAAAAGGATTTATAGAAAAGGCAGTAGCAAAGAGGAACCGATAAATCTGTTATTCGAATTCGAATAGAACTTATAGAACTACAATTATTCAAGTGTGTGATTCGAATAATTCGGATAAGAGAAGGGCCAAAACACACTTATTCCAATATAAATAGAATTTTATTGTGTTACCATATCATTAAAATTCACGACTCATGTCTTTTAAAATGATGGGTTTATCATGAAAGCCAATATTAGGAGAATAGGTTATTACGTGTATTTCTTTATTATTTCCTTCAAATGGCAATTATTTAAAACATAATAAACATGAGTCTTTGCCTTTAATTAATGTTTGATGTTTGTAAATTTGGTAAAAATAGGATTATAAGATGAGGATTAGGCATAAAAGAATGTTTGAAGAACGGGGTGGAATGAATGAGGAAATTTGGAAAAGTGACAATTGGTTTAATGACTGTATTTTCGATAGTTTATGCTGCTGGAGTATCTATAGGTGCCAGTCGAAGTGATGAACAAGCCAGTGAATTACCAGAGCGTACAGTGGAGTATAAGGGAGCGCCAATTCAAGTTTACTTTGGCAATCCTGATGAAGAGGGCAGCATTGAATTAACAAAGTGGTCAAATGGATGGTCAGATGAAATGGTTACCAAAGTTCTTACTGAAATGGAAAAAACAACAGGATTACCACTTTCAGAGATGGAAACAGATGAATAAAACGTAGAGATGGGCTTTGTTGAACACAAGGTTCATCTTTTTTTGCTGTACTTTAATTTGTTGATCATAGCCAGGAACATTTAATTCTGCTTTTTTAGTTTTTTGTAGTGATTGATATATAATGTTAGCTGTTTATTTAATTCAATAGTCCGATAATCGTATTGTCCGTATTTCTCTACGGATTCCTGCAGTTTGTTTTTTAATAGTTCAATCGATTCTTCTGTTTCTTCTTTAGACATTAGATGTAACAATAGCATAAAAAACCTCCATTACAGTAATCTCCTTATATAAGACTATTGTACCAATTGTTGGCGGGTGTAGCATAGATTAATGAAAATATTATTGTAAACATCATTATATGCATTTAAAATGTGTAAAGTATTTAAAATGTTTATTATAGTAATAGAGAAGGGAAGGGAGATTTAGAGAATGCTACAAGTTACATCTGTAGAAGAATTTGATAATCAAATAAAAAGCGATAAACTAACCGTAAATATATTTACGACTACTTGGTGTCCGGATTGCAAACGACTGGATATATTTATAGACGAAATTATTGCGGAGCATGAAGATAAACAATGGTTTACAATTGATAAAGATGAATTCCCCGAATTAGCAGAAAAAGAAAATGTTATGGGAATTCCGTCCTTATTAGTTTATAAAAATGGAGAAAAAATAGCTCATTTACATAGTGCTAATGCTAAGACGCCCGATCAAGTCAGAGATTTTTTAAGCAATCTATAAAAATAAGAGGGTAACCAATCATCTCTATTGCTGAGAAAAATTATCCAGGTATAAATTGAATAAAAGTAGATTAAATAAAGAGCATAACAGATTAGTCATATTTGTTATGTTCTTTATTTTTGGCTTTGTTCGTAGATATGGTTGCTTTTGCACTTATTCTACTTAGTTTTCTTGAATTTTCTTTTGGTGAAATGAAAACAAAGAATTGAACTCTTGCGGAAAATAACCATTTTGAAGCCGCTGAAAGTCAATATGCAGCTATTTACTTTAATTCAGCCGTCCCTTTCTTTTTTATGGGAACAAATCAATATGCCCCTTTTACTGAAAAAGATTTGGAATACGACAAAACAATGAATTGCAATAGTTATGCTGTCGGAATTCTTACATTAGAAGATGATACATTAAAAACTTGGGAATATGGTTTATATAATGATGAGAAAAATGATCTACATATAAAAGATGTGTAGAGAATTTTTAAGACAATTGATGAACTAAATTCAATTGAGTAATCCTAAATATATAAATTCAGGCGTTAGATCAATAATGGAGACAGCTTTTTTCGGCTGCCTCCAATATTTATTAGCAACAAACTCCTGAACAGAGCCCTGTTATTTAACTGACTTATCATAGTACATTATGAGGAGGCGCTATAATAGTTTTGAAGTAATTTAGCGTAATGAATAGATTTCCTGATAATTAGTTAATTCATAACGAGAACATTGACATAATCATTGCGAAATAGTGAATTATAGGGTTAGATTAGTATTCTTTTCCTCTATACTAACAAAGTTTTAGTTTCCACTCATTTTACCTCTATCTTTTCAGAATAATTATTGTACAATATATTAGCATTGACTGATATTAAATGTGAAGTGAGTTGACGAAAGTGGCAGTAGACAAGAATAAAATTATTATTGATGCCAGTCTTCTGGCCGGGCGTATTATGCTGGAAAATGGAGCGGAAACGAGCCGGGTAGAGGATACCATGGAAAGAATGATTAGTACTTCACTAGGAATAAAGCATGGAACAAATGCATTTACATATGTGACAGTTAATGGGATTTTCGTGAATATAGGCTTGGACAATACGAATTTCGTTAGAATCGATAATCGGGATCATAATCTTGAAAAGGTAACGAAGGTCAACCAAATATCAAGAATGTACTCGGAAGGCCGTCTGACAATTGAGGAAGTTCTTTCGGAACTGAAAGCAATTGATCAGGACCCGCTTGACTATCCCTTATGGTTCAGACTTATTTGTACAGCTGTATTGAGTGGAAGCGTTATGCTGATTATGAATGGAACATTTGTAGATTTACCGGCGAGTATGATCGGGGGCCTTTTGTGTTATATAACCTATTTGATTGGCTTTAAAATTATGAAAACACCATTCATAGTGGAATATATCGCTGCATTTTTGGGAGGGATTGTTGCCTATTATATTAACAGTATAATGGGAAGTCATTTAAATTCCGTCATGATAGGGACGGTTGCACCGCTTGTACCCGGTATTGCGATGACCAATGCAATTCGCGATATGATGGCAAAGCATTATCTCTCAGGGACAATCCGATTAGTGGAGGCTGTCTTCATTGCAGGAGCGATTGGTACGGGAATTGCTACCGTCTATTATTTATTTATCAATTAGGAGGCGGGTAAAGTGAATCAGATCCTTATTCATATGGTTTTTAGCTTTCTATCATCGATATCCTTCGCCGTTATTTGTAATGTTCCGCGCAGGTCTATACCAATAGGAGGACTTGTAGGGATGTGCGGTTGGATGGGATACTGGATTTTAAGCACAGAAGGGTACGGGGTATTTCTATCCAGTATAGTGTGTTCGTTATTATTAGCCTTTGCCGGACAAATTTCTGCACGAATCTTTAAGATGCCGCTGACTGTCTTTTATGTACCGGGGCTGGTGCCAATCGTTCCGGGAATAACAGCTTTTCAGGCATTTCGTTTATTAACATTACAGGACTATGATGGTGCGTTAATCGGATTTTTAAATGTTGGTTACTGTGCAGTTGGGATTGCAATCGGACTTGTTGTATCAGATATCCTATTTAAGAGCAGTTTATACATAATTAAAAATTTCAAGATAGTTCGTTAGGGCAGTATATAAAAATCATACTGTTTTTATTTATAGGTTATTTTACGAAGTGAAAAGGGTCCTTGAAATGAATAGATGATAAAAATGGAATTTATGAGGTGATAGTAGAACTTCATGAACCAAGCTAAATAAACAATAAAGGACGTTCCAGGAAAAGGATTGGTTCTTTATTGTTTATTTTTTTGCTGGTTATGATAAGATTAAATTGGGATATTTTTCAATATTTCTACATGAAATTTTTAATGGGAACCAAATAGGGCTTAATGATATCCACCAGGCATTGAATAAATAAAGGATCATCATTGGCGGCTTCTATATAATGATATTTTTCACCGCCGTTTTCCATAAAAATAGTATGATTCTCAACCTGAAGTTCTTCCAATGTTTCCAGGCAATCGACTGTAAAACTGGGAGCGAGAATGTGAATATGTTTAGAACCGCTTTTGGCAAGATGACGCAATGTTTCACTGGTTGATGGTTCAAGCCAAGGTTCCTTTCCAAATTTAGATTGATAGCATGTAATGATAGTGTGATCTGGCAATTCTTTTTTTAGAGCCTGAGTGGTTTTTAAGCATTGGTATGGATAATCGTCCCCATCTGATACATATCTTTTAGGAATGCCATGATAAGACAGGACTACTGCATCAGGATGTCCATGTTCTTTTGTGCATAGTTCAATACGTGTTTTTAATAATTTAATCCATATTGGATGATCAGGATAATCACGTATAAATATCACTTCCGGGATATCTTTCCATTTAGATAATGTTTGGTTCAAATGATCCCAAACAGATCCTGTAGTAGTGGAAGAATATTGCGGAAATAAGGGCACGACAATTAATCGGCGCATTCCCCATTTATGTAGCTTTTCTAATTCATCGTTTATAGAGGGGTTACCATAATTCATAGCAAGTGATACTTTAACATTAGAATGTGCGAATTTCTTCTCTAATTCTTGTTTTTGTTTAATAGAAATGGTTAATAAAGGTGATCCTTCATTCGTCCATATAGATTGGTAGAGCTTTGCTGTTTTCGGCGGCCGGGTTTTCAGGATAATTCCGTGCAGGACAGGCATCCATTTCCACCTAGGTAAATCAATTACTCTACTGTCACTTAGAAATTCTTTTAAATACGAACGAACAGAGGTCGTGGTTGGTTGATCAGGTGTACCCAAGTTAACTAAAAGAATCGCTGTCTTTTCCATCACCATTCTCCTGTCGTAAAAGAATATTGTTATTATTATTTTAATATATAGATAATTTATATCACAAAAACTTTTTGTACAAAAACGTACTATTTGACTTAATTGTTACAGTCTCGGATAAAGGAGTGTGTATATTGCTTGTTCTAAATCAAAAAGTACTCGTAAAGACCATTCGTATGATGGAACGTAAGATGGTACAGGCCTCCTCTCTGAAACCTAGCATAAAACCTGACATTGAAAGAGAGGAGCGGTTAATTGAAACAGGTTTGGGAAGTACACGCGTCATTACATATCGGCCAAAACTTGAAACAAGGGGACCATTACCCGTTTTTGTGAATATGCATGGCGGTGGATTTGTGATGGGAAGTGCTGAATTGGATGATGCGTGGTGCCCTGTAATTGCGGACCGAGCCAGTTGTTTAGTCGTGAATATTGATTACCATCTGGCGCCTGAATACAAATTTCCTGCTGCATTATACGAATGCTATGATATTCTGAAATGGCTTTATGAGAACCCCAATGTCCTTCAGGTAGACAATAAGCGAATAGCAGTTGGGGGACATAGTGCAGGTGGGAATTTAGCAGCTGCTCTTTGTTTGCTGAACAAGGAGAGAGAGCAGATCCCTATAGTGAAGCAAATCCTTAATTATCCACCGCTTGACCTTGCTACTGATCCGGACCTGAAATTCAAGCATAAAAAAGCCATACCACCCAGAATGGCAAAACTGTTTAATGAATCCTATTTAAAATCAATGAAAGATGCGGAAAACCCATTGGTCTCACCTGTATATGCTGAGGATTTAGAAGATCTGCCGCCTGCTTTAATCATTACTGCTGAATATGACTCTCTTGCAGATGAAGCAGACTACTATGCAAGTCAGCTTGAAGAAGCTGGGGTCACTGTTAAGAAGAAAAGGTACATGGAAGCTGCCCATGCGTTTACCCATACAGGGGAATTGAAACAGGCTGAAGAGGCGTGGCATTTAATTAGTGATGAATTAAAAGAGGCCTTTTTCCTCGATTAATGCCTGGCGTACTTTGGCCTCATGACTTTTGAATAATCTTTATAAATAAGTATAAAAACAATGGCAGTTCAATTCATCTAGAGTTGGACTGCTGCTTTTTATAATCATATATCCTATAACATATTTATTAAAAAAGTTCATATTAATGTTATTAAAAGGATATATATACATGAATGATGGATTTTATTAATAATAAGGCTGTTTTTGTATAGTTTGTGCCCTGTATAAATGGGTATAATTGATTTAAGGATAATATTGGAAATCTATCTCTGTTGGTTCCATTGTCTTGAATTAGGAAAAGATTTAGCATTTGATAAACGCATGGAGCAAATGTTTATTTCAGCAAAAATCTAATTATAAAACTGTTGTAATGTTTAGAAATGTATAAAAAGACCGCGATATGTGAGGTCAATTGCTTAAAGAGATATCTAAATATCTTTCATATTTTTGCTTTTCAATGTTTAGTTCATATACTCTAATGAAATCTACTTCAAAATCAGGGTATGGTTTCAACTCTTTATCTGCTATTATTTCCATTTCTTTTAGTTCTTTTTTAGAGAGTCCAGTAGAAATGTTTCCACTGTATTGTTCTTTCCCCAGTGTTAAGTGAGGTACAAAGGCCTCGAGTTCAAAATACTGTTTTATTAAATCTTCTGACGGTGAAATCTTTTTTACTATTTTATGATGCAATTTGTGTAAATTATTTGAGTTAACACTCAAATATAAAACGCTATCTCCAAAATAGTTAGGCTTATCTAATGATACTTGAAAAGGTTTGAAGGTATCGCATACTGTTTGTACCTTATCAATCCACTGTTTATCTGGAGTTAGTCCTCCTTGTGCTTTCAATGTTATGTGAGGCTCTACACCCGATTGATTAATCCATAAACTTTGAAAATGCTCAATTCGTTCCAAATATTCTTCAGGTGGAACAATTCCTATAAAATACTCCACATTCATTCTTCTTTACTCCTTTATTTCCAGTTTTAACTATTTTAACAGAAAATTCTCAAAATAAAATCAGTATTATTACGTGAAAAACAACAGCCATAAAAAAAGATACTATTCATATACTTTTAATGATAAAGAAACGTTAACTTTCACGAAGTTTAACACTTTAATATAAAATTTGTATTCAATTATTTCTTCAATAGTCCTTATGATCATTACTTCTAAAACAGTGCGTTTACTGTTTACTTACAGATGTCATAAATAATGAAAGATGGGAGAGGGTTATTGTGCCTGGCTATAGTAACGATTTTTATATAGCAGTTGGCGGGAATATTGTTGCTCAGATAGAATTTGTGGCAAATGAGCAAGAGGTATCTGACCAAGGCAGTATCATCATAAATCATACATTGGTTGCAAATAGCTACAGGGGGAAAGGCTTAGGCAAAGCATTAGTAAACCGTGTAGTGTTGCATGCCAGAAATGAAAATAAATATATTAAGCCCGTCTGTCCATTTGCCAAAATGGTACTTGAAAATAAAAAAGAATATCAGGATGTTTTAATGTAATTCATTTATTCAAATTCTATAAGCCTATTTCATCACCTTATTTGCAAAAAATAAGGCTTTTTGTTTTTAAAATAGAATGTTTATTCAGAATCTACTTTCGAGTTACGTCTTGTTTTGCTGGCGTAAATGAGGATTTCACACTTTATTGGAATAAAGCTTTTTACAAAAAGCAGAAATAGTAGATATTCTGTTCTCCAAAAAGTATGATAAAAGTATAGAACTAACAAAATATGGAGATGCATAGAGTGGGAGTGTGAATAAGTAATGAAAGTTATAGGTTTATCAGGTTCCATTATTGGTGAAAAAACACCTAAATCAGTAGAAGAGGTATTGGCAGCTATAAACAATATAGATAATCAACTAGATACAGAATTAATAGATCTTAGAAATTATAATGTGGAATTTGTAAGAGGTATTCCTTTTACTTCCTATAATCAGGATACCCAAACGGTAGTCAATAAACTAAATGATGCGGATATTATAATAATTGGTACACCTATATATCAGGCGTCGATACCGGGCGTACTTAAGAATCTATTTGATCATTTAGCTCCGGATTGTTTTAAGGGAAAAGTGGTGGGAATTGTTACGAATGGAGGATCTGAAAAACACTTTTTAGTAACTGAGTACCAATTAAAGCCGATATTATCTTATTTTAAAGCGATAATACCATTTAATAATGTATTTTTACATACAAGCTGCTTTGGACCTGGCAATAAAATTGTAAATGAAGAAGAGAATAATAGAATCCAGGCATTGGCTCAGGAGGTTATTGATTTAAAGAAGATTCACTAAAATTTTGTCAGATCCTCTAAATGTGAACGAGAAAAATAGTGTCTGCATTCCTAGTATTTCATTAGAATATGGAGCATTCAAGGGATATCCTAACGATAGGAGTAGGCGGCTTACTAAGATATAAAAAATAAGGAATTTGCTTCCTAAAGAGAATTGCATGAAGAGATTGAATGGATTTTTAAACTGCTCAATCTCTTTTTAACTCAATTTATATGAAAGGTTAATTGTGTTTATTGGAATCTGATGAATAGGTTGAAATATCGCTTAATAATGATTTATCTTCATTGATATCCAATGTACGAAGTTTCATAATTAAATGTACACGGCGTTTATAAAAATCCTTATGTGATATTGTCCGGTTATCATAGTACATTTGATAATTTTTTCGTAACTCATTTAATAAATCATTATATTTTTTCTGAGCGCACACTATATCACCTTCTTTACTCTTGATGTTATATTTAAATAATATCACAAAAGATTCTGTTAATTCATCTTAAAATTTTTCCACATTCAAAATATTATGTAAATTTTGAGCAAATTCCTTAAAAACTATTGTCTAGAGTCAACTCTCAGAAATGAATGAACCAATTTTGGAACTGGATCTTTACTGTTTTGACAAGATAATGTCTTGTCGATTTTCTTTCCCGTAGGTTTCCAGCCTTCGCATTGAAAGATATTCAAAAAGAAAAAGATTCAGTATCTTGAACCATTAAGGCATTTAGAGGATGATACTTTCTATAGGAGATACGGAATATTTGGAGTTAAGTAAGTGTGTATAAAAGTGCGAATTTCCACCTTTGTTATAAAGAAAGATAGGCAGTGCAACAGTCCATGAATGACTGCCGTACTGCCTATTAAATATATTAGTATATAATTGTTGTTTCTAACCTGGATTTCTCGAATCACTGTTTACTTCGGAATATGCTCCTAGAAATTGGGCTAACACTTCTTTGTTTTGTGATATATCTGCGAGTGTATAGCCATCCAATACGTTTAGAAAAGCATACAATGCTTTATTTAATACACCTCTCAACGTACAAACAGGAGAGATGGGACATGTATTATGATCAGAAAAACACTCCACTATGTTAAAATCCTCTTCAGTTTTTCTTACTAAACCACCGATATTGATTTCACGAGGGTCCATTGCCAGTCTCATGCCACCATTACGCCCACGTATGGTTTCTATATAACCTAACTTGCCCAACTGGTATATGATTTTCATCAAA
This sequence comes from Pradoshia sp. Z6_59, assembly GCF_058267515.1. NCBI lineage: Bacteria > Bacillati > Bacillota > Bacilli > Caryophanales > Bacillaceae > Pradoshia > Pradoshia sp. Z6_59. Next base: position 60,841 of record NZ_JBZCPP010000010.1, on the reverse strand, counting down.
TGATTTTTGGAAATGCCATAGGCATCAGCAATTTCTTTTATATTTACTAGTCGATCGGGATGACTTGCTAAGTACATAAGCACCCTGATGGAATAGTCACTGAAATTTGTTAATCGCATAGTCACGCCCCGCTTCAGATTATCTACTCATCTATAATACTACCATACATAAATTGGCTGCCAAAGAAACTTCACAGAAAAGATGTATTTGAAATATTGCTTTTACTTTCCAATAGAGTAAAATTAAAGATGTATTCTAAATACATCTTTAAAAGGGGACTTTTTTATGTTGTCTACTCAAACAATTGAAATTGTAAAATCAACTGCACCGATATTAGAAACAAGAGGTAAGGAAATAACTACAGTTTTTTATAAAACGATGTTTGAAGCACATCCTGAACTTTTGAATATCTTTAACCATGCAAATCAAAAAAGGGGAAGACAGCAGACTGCATTAGCAAATACGGTAACAGCTGCGGCCTATTATATCGATCAATTGGAAGTTCTTCTGCCGGTTGTAAAACAAATCGCACATAAACACCGTAGTTTAGTGATTAAACCTGAGCATTATCCGATTGTAGGAAAATATTTATTGCAGGCCATTAAAAAAGTATTGGGTGATGCGGCTACAGATGATATTTTAAAAGCTTGGGAAGAGGCCTATGGGGCAATAGCTGATATCTTCATAGAGGTTGAACGTGAAATGTATGAAGAAGCGGAAAATAAGGTTGGTGGTTGGAGAGACTATCGGGAATTTACAGTCATAAAGAAAGTGAAGGAAAGTGACGTTATTACTTCCTTCTATTTAAAACCAACTGATGGGCTGGCAGTGCCAGAATTTGAACCAGGCCAATATATAACTGTGCGGGTTCAGATTCCAGGAGAACAGTTTATGATGAATCGCCAATATAGCTTAACTAATGTATCCAACGGTGAATACTATCGAATTTCTGTTAAAAGTGAAAGTATGCATGACAATCCTGATGGTAAAGTATCTAATTACCTGCATAAGGAAGTTTATGTGGATGATATATTGCAACTAACGGTACCGGCGGGTGATTTTACTTTAGAAGAGGACACCGAGCCAATCACTTTTATAGCAGCCGGAGTGGGGATAACGCCATTTATGAGTATGTTGAATACACTGTATAAACAGGAATCATTAAGAAAAATAACTTTGATACACGCATTCAAAAATAGGAAGCTTCAAGCATTTGCTGATGAGCTATCCATTTTAAGCAAGCAAATGCATGATATGACAATCAACTTTTATAATGAAGAAGCTGATGTAATCGAGGAGAATTATAAAACAGGCAGAATCAATGAAGATGTATTGAGGCAATTAGATCAGAATGGAATTTTCTATGTTTGTGGACCAGTTGAATTTATGCAGGTAGTTATTCAAATGCTTTATAAACTAGGAGTACCGCAAGATAAAGTACGGTATGAATTTTTTGGACCCTCCATGAAAATAGAAACAGTAGCAGAGAACGTGTAAAAAAACATGCTGGGAAGTTTATTCCTGGCATATTTTTTTATATACATACTTCGTCTGTTAAACTTCTGTTGTGAAAATCAGCATAGAATATGTTTTGTCTCCGTAACTCGACATGATTTTCTGATTCTATAACGATACCAAACATTACAAAAGTGTGCGCTGAATTGATTGGTTTAATAGATTAAAAGAGGGGAGGATGGTAAAGGAATATACAGAGATAAAGATTATAAAAAACAATAAGAAGAATTCCTCAAGCACCTTTAGTGCGTTTGTTGATCAGGTATTAATTACTGTCATTTGTTTAGAGAAAGACATTCAAATGAAGTGCCTAAGGATTAATCTAATACTTCTTGCCTTAAATCGGTATGTTTAGTGACACAACTATCTCAGCTGGTTAAACCTAAAGATTAATCTGGAGCTGTACACAAAAATCAGGTTTCTTTTGTCTATATGTACATTTCATATGAATGAATTGACATTTCATAAAGACAGCTGATGGCTGGATAGTCAGTATATTTAATAAAAGGATCACCCGATAAAATCTTTCTCTATTCATATCGGTTAATAATTTGGTGTCGTGTATAATATGTACCGTAGCGAAATAAAAATTTCAATTGTAATTGACACTCTTTGATACAGAAATAATAAACAGTGTTAGTCGAATTTAGCTCTTTTTTATAATCAATTGATAAAGAGCTTGCGACTTCTTCGAAATAATGTTCCATTTCCATCCGTTTGATTAGATGGCAGCTTAATAATTTCTGTTTCTTAAATGATTCTAGCTTGTCTAACAGTTCCTTCTTTATTTGTATACATTCTTCCATATTTATAGGTAATCATCCCCTGTTTTTTTGAATTTATTCATAAAAAAAGCCAGAAAAGGATCCTTTTCTGACTTATGTATGGTTCTATGCCCATTCATTGCTATCAGTTATTTTATTTAGATTTACAGCTAACTTTATCGCAGATGGGGGTTATTGTCAATCGACCAATCAACTTTGTAAAATGAAAATAATATAGCTGGTATCTTTCCCGAAATTCCAAAACGTAAACTTCAATTATTTTGGTGTTTAAATAGTTCTCGAAATTGCCTTTATGCTCTTTTATCAGACGTTTCTCCAAATCTCTTTTCGTGATCGTTAGTTGTTCTGTAAATCCGAATTTTATGAATTCCTTTTCGATCGGGACCATTATACCTTTTCGGACAATCATCAGTTGCCGCTTATTGAGCATAGTTGAATAGATTTCTTCTGGTTCTTTTTGAGCGAGCTCGGTAACCTTTGCTAACTCTCGCTCGACTTTCTCTCTATTTCTATATTCACTGATGCTCGTCGCTGTTTTTAATAATGTAATAATAAACATGCCGGTCGAAGTTTGCAAATTCCAATCATAAAAGAATTCATCAACTTTTGTTCCTAATACTGCTTCAATATAGGAGGTGATGTCTTTGATTATGGTTTCCATGAGAAGGTCCCGGTTCTTTTGCACGTAAACTTCACCATCTTGATTCGCCAATAAGGATTTCTCCATAGGGGATAGGAAATCGGTAAGATGCACAGCAAGAGTAGGAGACGATAACGTACAAATAACGTGGCTGGGGCCTCGTCCGAAGGTTTCTCTTAGCATTCGTCCTATATAACTGCTAATGTCTTTTTCGGCTTTCGTTTTCTCCATATCATACACCTCAGGCTTTGCGACTTTCTTATCATTTATCCCTAAGTAGTTCTTTTAAAACATCAGACAAATACTTATGACAGGGGAATTTAGTCTGAATTAAAGGATTATAGTTAACGAAAACATCTAAAAACAAAAGGACAAGGGGGGTGATTGGTCAAAGAGTGGGGCTCCGGAAATATTATTTAGCGGTATCAAATGTGCCGGGAAGTTTTCTTTCCCGGCACATCTGTTGTGTTTTATACGGCTTCATCTGCAAACTGGCTGTTATAAAGATCCGCATAGAAACCATTTTGACTCAGTAACTCGTCATGAGTGCCTTGTTCAATAACGGTTCCTTTATTCATTACTAAAATTAAATCTGCATCTTTAATCGTGGATAAACGGTGAGCGATCACAAAGCTTGTACGGTTTTCCATTAAGCGATTCATCGCTTTCTGAATAAAGATTTCAGTTCGTGTATCCACACTGCTTGTTGCTTCATCCAAGATTAGAATAGAAGGGTTTGCTAAAATGGCACGAGCTATTGTAAGCAATTGTTTTTGACCCTGTGATATATTAGATGCTTCTTCATTTAATTCAGTTTCATATCCTTCTGGCAATGTACGAATAAAATGATCGGCATGAGCTGCTTGGGCCGCTTCAATAATTTCTTCACGAGTGGCACCTTCACGACCATAGCCAATATTATCTGCAATGGTACCATTAAAGAGCCATGTATCCTGAAGAACCATACCGAATAATCCATGGAGATCTCCGCGTTTCATTTCTTTAATATCGACACCATCAATTTTGATGCTACCGTCATTTAATTCGTAAAAACGCATTAACAGGTTAATCATTGTTGTTTTACCTGCACCGGTTGGACCTACTATGGCCACTTTTTGCCCTGGTTTGACTTCAAGATTCATATCTTTGATCAATAGCTGATCCTGCTTATATCCGAATGCAACATGATCAAAAACAACTTGTCCTTTTGGATTAGAAATCACTTGTGGATTCTGAGTTTCTGCTTCTTCCTCTTCCTCATCTAGCAGTTCAAATACACGTTCTGCAGAAGCAACAGTAGATTGAATAATGTTAGCGATATTCGCCGTTTGAGTAATCGGTTGTGTAAATTGACGTGCATATTGTATAAAAGCCTGAATATCACCAACTGTTATTCTTCCGTTTGTAACAAAAATACCGCCAACTACACAAATGAGTACGTATCCGATATTTCCGATAAATTGCATGAAAGGCATGATTACACCTGAAATAAATTGTGCTTTCCAGGAAGATTCGTATAATTTTTCATTTATTACCTCAAACTCTTCTAAAGCTTTTTCCTCTTGGCCAAAGGCTTTCACGACTTCATGACCAGTATAGATTTCTTCAACATGGCCGCTCAAATTTCCAAGTGATTTTTGTTGGCCAGCAAAGTATGTTTGAGATTTTTTGGCTACAAATACAGCGACAACTCCGCTTAAAGGTAATGTTAACAGAAGAATTCCTGTCATAACCGGACTGATTGACAGCATCATAATAATAACACCAATAATTGTTACTACACTGGTAATAAGCTGTGTTAAGCTTTGTTGTAAGGTAGTGCTGATATTATCAATATCATTTACAATCCGGCTTAAAGTTTCACCCGTTGTTGTTCCATCAAAATACTTTAAAGGGAGCCGAGATACCTTAGCTTCAGCTTCTTCTCTTAATGTAAATACCGTATTTTGAGCAACGCTTGCCATAATATATTGCTGGATAAAGGCGAAGAGTGAGCTAAACAAGTATAAACCGCCAAGTAGGAAGAGAATTCGAATGATATACTCAAAATCGATGCCTGCACCAGGAATACCTGACATTTTTTCCATAATGCCTTCAAATATTTTGGTTGTCGCTTTACCTAAAACTTTTGGGCCGACAATGGTAAAAACCGTACTGAGGATAGCAGCCAGCAAAACAGTTAAAAGGCGAAATTTATAAGGCGCTAAATAACGAATTAATCGTTTTAACGTTCCCTTAAAATCTTTTGCTTTTTGTATCGGTGCTCCTGGACCGCCTGGAGGACCAAATCCCGGATTTGATTGTCTTCTTGTCATTCTGCTCATGCAATCTCCTCCTCAGAAAGCTGTGACTTCACGATTTCTTGATAGGTTTCACATGATTTTAGTAATTCTTCATGTGTACCAATTCCCATAATATTTCCTTCATCCAACACAATGATACGATCGGCATCCATAACTGTAGATACACGTTGGGCAACCAATAAAACCGTTCCTTCCGTGGTTTCACTTTTTAAAGCTTTCCGCAGCTTAGCGTCCGTTTTGAAATCCAGTGCAGAAAAGCTGTCATCAAACATATAGATTTCCGGTTTTCGAACCAAGGCTCTCGCGATCGATAGACGCTGTTTTTGTCCGCCGGAAATATTTGTCCCACCTTGAGAGATTGGAGAGTCAAAGCCTTCCTTCATATTAGAAACAAAATCATAGGCTTGTGCGACTTTTGCAGCATGGATGACTTCTTCATCACTGGCATTCTCATTTCCGTAGAGGATATTTTCCTTTACGGTACCGGTGAATAGAACAGCTTTCTGAGGAACTAGACCAATTCGGTTACGTAAATCCATTAATTCCAATTCCTTAATATTGATTCCATTTACATAAATACTGCCTTCAGTCGGTTCATAAAAACGAGGAATCAATTTTAATAATGTAGATTTCCCGGAACCAGTTCCACCGATAATGGCTGTAACCTCACCAGGACCAGCGCTGAATGAAAGGCCTTTTAAGGCAGGTTCTTCGGCACCTGGATAGCTGAATGTAACATCCTTAAATTCCAGGTAGCCAGTTTTAGTTGGTTTAGCTTCATGCTTAATTGGCTCATCTTTAATAGTAGGCTTAATCGCCAATACTTCATTAATACGAGCTGCTGAAGCAGAAGCACGAGGAATCATGACAAACATCATGGAAAGCATAACCATGGAAAACATAATTTGCATGGCATATTGCATAAAGGCCATTAAATCACCGACCTGCATTTCTCCATGATCAATCCTGATTGCACCAAACCAAACAACCGCAATCGTTGTATAGTTCATAATCAGCATCATGAGCGGCATAAGTGTAGCCATTAATTTATTTACCTTGATAGTAGTGTCTCTTAAGTCAGTGTTTGCCTTCTTAAAACGTTCCTTTTCAAAATGGATCCGATTAAAGGAACGAATGACACGGACACCAGTCAAATTTTCACGAATGACACGGTTTACAGCATCCAATCTGCGTTGAACCAGTTTAAATAGAGGGACGCCTTTCCAGATGACAAAAAGTATAACTCCAACTAGGACTGGAATCGCAAGAATGATAACCCAGGAAAGTTCAGGATCTTTTGAAAAGGCCATAATAATGCCACCAATAGCCATTAATGGTGCCATTATCATCATTCTAAGAATCATGTTCAGAACCAATTGCACCTGTGTTATATCATTGGTTGTTCTTGTAATTAAGGAAGCAGTACCAACTTGTTCAAATTCATGAAGTGAAAAATTCTCAACATGGGAGAATACTCTGGAGCGAAGATTTTTGCCAAATGACATGGATACTTTTGCGCTAAAGTAACTTGCCGTAACAGAGCAAAGCGTACCAACCGCAGCAACCAAAAGCATAAATCCGCCAATTTTCCATATGTATGGTATGTTTTGATTAATGACGCCTGTGTCGATGATGTCAGACATCAATGTGGGTAAGAATAATTCTGATAATGACTGTATAAATACCAATGCGAATATAAAAACAATCGGTAATTTATACGGTGCTAAATAGCGAAACAATTTCCTCAAAAATTAATACAACTCCTTAATATTGATTTTCATCAAAAAATTCATGTACTTTTGTTAATATCGGGTAAGTTCTTTACTATCATCTAATCCGATATATTCCTCTAGAAGGGTAAAAGTATGATGTAATTTAGCAAGTGCTGCATCTGCTACAGATTCTCCCTCACATGTTAATGTAACCAGTACCACCCTGCGATCATTTTTATCAATTCTGCGGGTAATTAGGTTATGCTGTTCCAGCTTATTTAAAATTGGGGTAACAGATGGTAATTTAACATTTAACTGTTTGCTGATCTCGGATACCTTAATCTCGGTAATATGTTGAGTTTTTTTCTTGATACATGTCAAAACTCTTATTTCACTTGGTTTATATCCTTTTATTGTTTTCTTTTCCCAATCCAATTTGTCAAACTGTGTAAAAGCCCTGTTCAATTTTCCAACTGATTGGTCTTTGTTTACTGTCATACCTCCACTACTAAAATAATGCCTTCCTAATAGTTAAGTAACCAAATTAAAAGCAAATAAAATTATATTTATATAATATATACAAGTCAATATAGCTATACAGTTTCGGAAAGTGTAAAATATGACAGTTTAAATACGATGGTTTTGTAGGTCTTTTAAAAAAAGAAATAGGATTTGAAAAAATGTATAATGTATAAAACATATTAAATTCAGTTTAAAATCCCAATGTTTTACATAATTAGGATTGTCTTTATATCAGTTCTTCGGTAACGTTAATATAGAAGCTAAACTCAGGAGGAAGAAAGTTTATGAATGAAAGAAAACAGAAGGGGAGTTATAAACGCTTTTTTCGGTTATTGCATGCAACTAACCCTTCATATGGAAGACTTGGTTTTGCACTCGGTCTGAGTATTATTACTACCCTTATTGGGTTGCTCATTCCATTGTTAACAAAGGAATTGGTAGATGGCTTCAGTATGTCTTCTTTATCTAAAAGTCAGATTCTTATAATTGTATTGGTGTTTATTGCTCAAGCTGGTTTAAGTGCATACGCGACCTATGCACTTGGATATAATGGTCAAAAAATCATTGCAGGCTTGCGGGATTTATTATGGAAAAAGTTGATTAAGCTGCCTGTTTCGTACTCTGACAAATATGGTTCAGGTGAAATGATTAGCAGGTTAACAAATGACACGATGGTCGTCAAAGAATTAATAACTACCCATTTAGTTGGGGCTATTACTGGAATGATTTCAGTTATTGGGTCTATAACGATATTATTTATCATGAACTGGAAATTAACCCTGTTAATATTTATTGTATTCCCAATAGCAGCCATGATTTTAATACCAATTGGCCGAATAATGCTTAATATCTCGAAGGAGACCCAAGCTGAAACTGGTAGATTTACAGGAGTATTAAATCAGGTCCTACCTGAAATCCGCTTAGTCAAGGCATCCAATGCAGAAGAAATTGAATATAATAGGGGAATGTCAGGTGTAAAACGGTTGTTCGCTCTCGGTTTAAAAGAAGCGAAGACCCAGTCTCTTGTTTCACCAATTATCACATTAGTGCTAATGGCTGCTCTAGTAGGAATTATCGGGTATGGCGGTATGCAGGTAGCAAGCGGAATAATTACAGCAGGTTCGCTTGTAGCTTTTATTCTTTATATTTTTCAAATTATTATGCCTATGGGACAAATCACGACATTTTTCACTCAATTGCAGCGTTCGATGGGGGCAACCATGAGAATAATTGAAATCCTGAATGAAAAAGAAGAGGATTTACTCAGAGGGAAAGAACTAGTAAAAGCAAATGTCGATATCGTTATCGATGATTTATCATTTGGATATGCAGAGGAGTCTTTGATTCTTCGTCATTTAAATGCAACGATTGAAGCGGGAAAAGTAACAGCGATTGTTGGACCAAGCGGTGGCGGGAAAACGACTCTGTTTAAATTGCTTGAACGCTTTTACGAACCAAGTGAGGGATCAATCAGGATAGGGGGAATTCCTATCGGTGAATACAATTTGCAATCGTGGCGGAAGCATATTGGGTATGTATCTCAAGAAAGCCCGCTTTTGGCAGGTACGATCCAGGATAATATATGTTATGGTCTGGAAAGGGAAGTCACCTCCATTGAACTGGAGCAAGCAGCTGAAATGGCTCATGCACTTGAATTCATTCAGCAGCTTCCAGAAGGATTCCAAACGGATGTAGGGGAGAGGGGATTGAAGCTGTCAGGAGGACAGCGCCAACGAATTGCGATAGCAAGAGCGTTATTGAGAAATCCAAGTATTCTAATGCTGGACGAGGCCACATCAAGTTTAGACAGCCAGTCTGAACAAATCGTACAGGCTGCATTAAATAAACTAATGGTAGGGAGGACGACAATCGTTATTGCCCACCGATTATCAACCGTCGTCAATGCGGATCAGTTGCTATTTATTGAAAAAGGTGAAATTACAGGTAGAGGAACACATGAAGAATTAATGCAAATTCACAAGCTTTATCATGAATTTGCAACACAGCAATTAAAAATTAATGAGAATTTAAAAGAGAAGGCATAAATTGCACAAGACATAAATTTTTGTGATAGTTAAGAATGAACAACTAGCTAAACGAAAACAAAACGCGCTTAGAAATATTTTTCTAAGCGCGTTTTGTTTTTTGGACTACTATTATTAAAGGGTTATAAGTCTGATAATAAAATCAAAACGCCCAATTCCCATTACGGAATATGGCTTCACGTGTACCATCAGGCAATTCTCCATCAATATCCATATCAGCTGAGCCAATCATGAAGTCCTCATGCACTTGGCTGATATTTACCCCGTACTTATGCAATTGTTCGACATTCATTTCTTCTCCACCTTCGAGGCAGAATGGATATCCAGCTCCAATGGCGAGGTGGTTAGAAGCATTTTCATCAAATAACGTATTATAGAATAAGATATTAGATTCAGATATTGGTGAATGGTGAGGTACCAGTGCAACTTCACCTAAGTATTTAGCTCCTTCATCAACATTGATGAGATGATTTAAAATATCATTTCCTTTTTTCGCCTCGGCATTTACGATTTTTCCATCTTCAAACGTTAACGTAAATTCATCAATAACATTGCCGCCATAAGCTAACGGTTTTGTGCTTGAAACCGTGCCATTTACTCCATTTTTCAAGGGAATCGTAAATACTTCTTCAGTAGGCATATTGGCTATGAATTCTTTGCCGGTCGAGTCTTTAGCTCCTGCTGCACACCATTTATGTTTCTCGGAAAGTTCAATTCTTAAATCCGTACCGGGTGCTTTATAGTGTATGTATTTATATTTTTTGTTATTTAAATAATCAGCTTTACTGATTAATGTATCTAGATGATCCTCCCATGCTTGAATAACATCTTCCTGATCAACACGGACTGAAGAAAAGATGGCATCCCAAAGTAAATCTAAGCTGTTTTCTTGTCCGGGGAATATTTTTTTGGACCAACCATCACCTGCAGCAGCAACGACTGTCCAGCTGATCTTATTGGACTGCATTGCTTCGCGTAAATTATTGAGAGCCTTACCTGCAGCCTTTTGAAAATTAGCGATCCGATTTGAATCGATCCCATTCAGTAAATCCGGATCTTGAGAGACAATCGTTATAAAAGTTGCGCCTCTTTCAACCATTTCGTTTCTGGAGGCAGCCATCCATGAAGGAAATTCAGTAAATGCCTCGTCAGGTGCCAGCAAATATTTCGTTCGGTTAATTTCTTCATCACTCCATTCCACAAAAACCTGCTTTGCACCTGCTTCATAGGCTTTTTTAACAAGTTTACGTGTAAATGGTGCAGTTTCAATAGTGGATATGATGAATACAATTTGGTCCTTTTGTACATTAGCGGCTTTCTTAACAGTCAAGTCAGCATAACGATCTAATTTTTCTTCAAAATTATTCATGGATTAATCCTCCCCATACAATATTATTTACTATAAAAGTATATCATCTAGATATCAGAAAATATCAATAATTTATCGGGGGTAAAAATATAGAGCTGGATTTATAAAGAAATCCAGCTCTATATTTTTTAATGTCCTCCTAAGAAGACTAATTGAATAAGGAATAGTACTCCAAAGATGTAAACGAGAGGTGGAACTTCTTTACCTTTGCCACCTGCTAATTTTAAGATTGGATAAATAATAAATCCAAACGCAATACCAGTAGAGATACTTGATGTTAATGGCATTGCAAGGATGATAACAAATGCTGTAAATGCTTCATCAAATTTTGACCATGTAATCTTTGCTAAACCTTCCATCATAAAGCAACCAACGATGATTAAAACAGGAGCAGTTATAGCTGACAAGTTAGATATAGCTGCGATAAATGGTGAAAAGAACAATGCAACAACAAACAATAGAGCTACAACAACGGATGTCAAACCTGTGCGTCCGCCTGCAGCAACACCTGCTGTTGATTCCACATAAGCAGTTGTCGGGCTTGTACCAAAAGCGGCACCAACTGTAGTAGCGATAGAATCACCCAGGAAAGCCTGTTTAGCTCGAGGGAACTTGCCGTCTTTTAACAATCCAGCCTGGTCGGACACAGCCACCATTGTACCTGTTGTATCAAAGATAGTTACAAGTAAAAATGAAAACACAACTGAGTATAAACCGTTAGTGAAGACACCTGCAAGATCTAAATCAAAGAATGCCATTCCTTCTGGTAATGAAGGAAGAAATTCTTTGGCAGTGATATCTAACATACCAGTAAAATAGCCAATGATGGCTGTAATAATCATCCCGATGAACAGGGCACCTGGAACTTTTCTAACCATCAGGATAAGTGTGATGAATAGGCCTGCAATTGTTAATAAAGGAACTGGAGCAGTTAAATCACCTAAACCAACAAGATTGCTTTCATTGGCAATAAAGATTTGTGATTGCCTGAAACCAAGAAATGCTATGAATAAACCAATACCAGAAGTAATTCCATATTTAATCGAAAGTGGGATGGAATTAATGATCTTTTCTCTTAAATCAGTAAAACTTAATAAAATAAATAAGAGACCAGCTATAAATACTGCGCCCAGGACAACCTGATAGCTAAGACCTTGTGTGGCAACTACACTCGTAAAGTAAGCGTTTATTCCCATACCTGGCGCAACAGCGATTGGATATTTTGCATATAATCCCATAATTAACGTACCAATTACTGCCGAGATAATGGTAGCAATAAATACCTGATTAAAGGGAATTCCTGAAGCGGAAAGGATTGCCGGGTTAACTATTACAATGTACACCATCGTAAAGAAAGTAGTTATACCTGCTAAAACTTCCGTTTTAACAGTAGAGCCGTTTTGGCTTATAGAGAAAAATTTGTCTAACAATTCGTATACCTCCATCTATTCACCTTGAAAAAGCGAACGTTTTTGACGACATTTAATATAATATTCGTTTTTCGGTCATTTTTCAACCACAAATTAATAATTATATTATTTATTTGCGATAACTACTTATAATATGAGGATTAAAGAGGGGATTTATCCTAGTTAAGAGGTTGATATTTAAATTCTTATCATACTAAAACGGATTGTTAGTATTAGGAATCATTTTGAATTTCATATCAACCTTATAAGGCTTGATTTGCTTGTGGGATTTTTTCCTTTATGTATAGGTTGAAAGCAGAGTAGACTGTGACCAAAAACAAAAAGAAATTTATGTGAATAAATTAATAATTATATAAAAATTAATGGATGAAAATATTTACATTTCTCATATCGGGAGTATTATTATCACAGTTTCTAATTTCTAAATCGCTTAAGCATTATTGCGCGGGGGACCCATTGTTTCTGGGGTGAATCCTTTATGGTAGGACTACTCAGAAGTCCCGAATCCGACAGCTAACCTCGTCAGCGTTTTATGAGAAGGAAGGTGGAACTTGTGAGACGAAACTAATATAACGTCTGCAAATCTATTTATCGATGACTTGCAGGCGTTTTTTGTTGATTAAGACGTTAATAAGCACACATTCATACTTTATTAAAAGCGGGTGAACAGAGTGGTTTCATCATTTAAACGTATACTCATTGGTCGTCCATTAAAGTCAGCGGATGCTGGAGAACAAAAGCTTCATAAAAGAAAAGCGTTGGCCATATTGTCATCCGATGCTTTATCATCGGTCGCATATGGACCTGAACAAATCTTAATTGTTTTAGTTACTCTCGGAGCGGCTGCCTTTTGGTATTCCATCCCGATTGCTGTTGGAGTATTACTGCTTTTAACCATCTTGATTTCTTCCTATAGACAAATTATCTTTGCTTATCCAAATGGTGGAGGGGCTTATCTCGTTTCAAAAAATAACCTGGGTGTGAATTTTGGGTTGATAGCAGGTGGTTCCTTACTTGTGGATTATATATTAACCGTAGCAGTAAGTGTCTAGGCGGTTCTGATGCGATTACGTCAGCAATTCCTGTATTGCATTCATATAAAGTTGAAATAGCTATGTTATTTGTTGTGTTAATAACGATTTTGAATTTAAGGGGGATTACTGAATCTGCCAGTATATTAGCTTATCCAGTATATCTATTTGTCTTTTCGTTATTTCTTTTAATTGGATCCGGAATAGTTAAAATCATAACTGGGCAAGTCCCCGCCGATTTACATACATCAATTGGAACACCAGTGGCTGGCATAAGCTTTTTTCTATTGTTAAAAGCATTCACATCAGGAAGTTCAGCATTGACTGGTGTGGAAGCCATATCGAATGTAATCCCGAATTTTAAAGATCCTGCCCCCCTTAATGCATCCAAAACATTGGTTAGTATGGGATGCTTACTTGGCGCCTTATTTTCTGGAATTGTTTTTCTAGCCTTTTATTATGGTATATCGCCAAGGCATGAAGTGACTGTCGTATTTTTTGCAGGGTACAACAGCACTTATTTTGATTTTGGCAGCTAACACAGGTTTTCCTTTATTGGCTGTTAATTTGGCTAAGGATAAATACATTCCGAGAATGTTTACGGTACGAGGTGACCGTTTGGGTTATTCGAATGGAATTATCATTTTAGGATTACTTTCAATTGTATTAATTCTAGTTTTTCATGGGGAAACAGAACAGCTCATTCCTTTATATGCGGTAGGGGTATTTATTCCGTTTACGCTCTCACAATCCGGAATGACAATTAAATGGTTTCGTGAACGACCAAAAGGGTGGATGAAGAAACTGGCTATTAACGCAAGTGGTGCGTTTATTAGTTTTATTGTAACGATGATTTTCTTTTTCACGAAATTTACACAAGTTTGGTCTATTCTAGTATTCTTACCGATTATCATTTTTGTTTTTCATAAAATTCATAATCATTATGAAGGTGTAGGAGAACAATTACGTATTTCTGCAGAAGTTAAGAATATTCCTATAGAAGGAAATATAATCATTGTACCGGTAGCAGGGATTACAAGAGTGGTTGAAAATACACTAAATTATGCAAAATCTTTATCAGCCCAACAAATCATTGCTGTTTATGTATCCTTTGATCGGGAAGAAGAAAAGAAGTTTGTACAAAAATGGAAGGCATGGCAACCGGATATTCGTTTGGTTAGTTTCCATTCGCAATATCGAAGCTTAATTCAGCCACTTACTAAATTTGTCGATATAGTAGAGCATAAAGCGAGTGATCCAATTATCAGGTTACTGTTATGATACCTCAGTTTATTCCGAAAAAAGGATGGCACAATATCCTTCATAACCAATCAAGCTTATTGATACGTGCTTTTTTGCTTTATAAACGCAATGTAGTTATAACTACTGTACCTTATCATTTAATAAAGTGAGTTTCTTGTAATACATTTAATGGAGCTTTACTATAGTGTTGTTAACAAGCCCATAGTCTGATAAGCGCTTCATGTGTTTAAAAAGATCAATTTATAAAGAGTGGTTTCTGCTATTAAAGAAATCACTCTTTTTGCTTTGACCATTACCTGAATTAAGAATGACAATTTCATGTATAAAAATACAAGTAAGTATTTACCTTAAAATATTATGGTGATATAATTTATTTACTTTTTTAAAGAGGGTGATTCCCATTAGAATGTTAATTTTAGAAGATGAGCCTGTTGCGAGAAAAGTTCTAAGGAAAAGGCTTGAATTACAGGGATATACAGTAGATGATTTTGACGATCCAGAGGATGCAATTATAGCTTGTGACAAAGTGAAATACGATTTATTAATTTTTGATATTACCATTCATGGTGCAATTATTGATGGGTTGGAAGCTGCTTCTATCATAAGGAAAAAACATAATATTCCCTTTGTCCTAGTAACCGGAGCTGATTCGTCAGATGCAAGATTGCGAGGATTACAGGAAGGAGCTCTTTTATATTTTACAAAGCCTTTCAGCTACAAAGAACTTGTCCTTAATATAAAGAATATTATGGAAAGTACAGCAGTAAAAAATAATTCGTATTATATACATAGAGGATTAAAAATTGAGCCTCTTCGTGGGACGATTACAAAAGAAGATGGCAGTGTTGAGACGCTATCAAAAATTCCAATGCAGGTGTATACATATTTATTAGAACATAAAAATCAAGTTATCAGTAAACAAGAATTATGGGAAAAAATTTGGACTGAGCATGGGGATATGAGTGATGACATTATTAATACAACGATAAATCGGATTAGGCGAAAGATAGGTAAGAATAGTATTAATACGATTAAAAATGTTGGATATGAAATCAATGATTAATAATTGGCTAACCATTAAGCGTTTTACCATTTTGTCAAATATTCTTTTGTTCTTAATATTTACATGCATAGTAATACTGCAAAATATTAATCGGGTAAGCGATTCTGCAAAACAACGGATTAATGAAGTATTGCCGAACTTCTATTTGGTTGAAACTCATCTGGCTGAATACGGTTTACAGGAAGATTTTTTGAATGATAAGTTCGGTAAGCTAGCTGGTGCGTATGAGTATATGATGATTTTGGATAATGACTCAAGTTATCAAAATATTGCCTATAACCAAACAACAAAGAATATCAATATTTATGAAGGAAAAGATAAAAAATATTTACCAATTATTAAGTGGTTATTAAATCAAAATCAAGATGAGTTTTTTGTAAAAGATGGGTTGAGTGATAAAAAAATAAAGGTTGAACTTTATGAGGTTAACGGGTCTGTAATAGCGGAAATTGAGCATGCCATTCAAACGGAAGCATTCAATGGTCAGTTATATACGAAGATAAATCTCTCAGCTCTGCTTATTGAAGATTTTAAGGAAATACTCATTACGAATGCTTATTTATATTTAATCATATTCATCTTTTTCTATTTATTCCAAGCTTTATTATTTGAAACTATCTTTAAACCTTTATCAAAGATGACCAATCATTACAAGTTGAAAAACAAGTTTAATATTACACCTCATTTTATGAATGACTTTATGTTAAGAGAGATGAAAGAGTTAAACGATGTTACGAATCGTAGTGTTGAAAAAATGCTGGCTGTAACAGACGAGACACACGCTTTCTTGGAAGAGATTGTCCATGAGGTTCGTAATCCTGCACATAATATTAAGAATACCATTGAATATTTGGAGGACCTGATTGATAACGAAACTCATCCTGAGATTAAAGAAGGATTGTTTCATATTAAAAACGAATCTAGTAATATAGATTCGTTATTATCAGGTATTAAATTATCGCATGAACTTTATTATTTAGGAGGAAATCCTCCCGATAGCTGGATAGAACCAAAAGGTTGTATTGAACCATTAATGGCTGCCTATATGAGGAATTACCCCTCCTATACATTTATTTTAAACGATAACATAAGTACAACTGCTAAAATATGGATAGATGAGTATTCATTTGAATTAGTCCTACAGAATTTATTGAATAATGCTGTGAAATATTCAACAAGTGGATCAACCATTTTTGTGGGAATTAGAGAGAACAAGCTTGATAATACGATTAATATTGATGTAACTAACACTGGCTCAACTATACTTTATTCCAATATTAATAAGATTTTTGATAAGTATGTGCGCCTAAGTAAAGCTAAGAAGATTACGTCAGGATCAGGTATTGGATTATGGATTGTTAAAAGGGTCTCTGAAATTTATGATATAAATATTGATGTAAGTAGTACAGATCAATCAGCAACCTTTTCGCTGAAGTTCAGGCATATTAAACAGGGAAATATAGAAGAATAGCGCAGGGAAGAGTGGGGCATCAATTTTATGCATGCCTCACTCTTTTTTACATTACAGAATATTTCTTGGAGAATGTGAATGCTATTATGCTGAATGGAAATCGAATTAATAGAAAAAAGCGGAATATCCAATCTCGGACCTTCCGCTTTTTTCCTTAATGGTGATCTTTAATTTGATTTTGTTTGCTCTAGCTTTATTAATTTATTGCGCATCTCTAAAGAATCCTTTTTTCCATGCATAAAATAGTAGACTATGATTAAGGTCAATACGAGAATCGACATGATTAGATAGAGATTTCGATAGCCAGTGAAAGGAATAATCATTCCAAGTACATATGGGCCAATTCCGAAGCCTACATCCAAAAAGATAAAAAAGGTTGCTGTTGCTAAACCGATTCGGTGAGGAGGAGTCACTTTTACGGCAATAGCCTGAGTTGTAGATTGGATATTCCCAAAACCAAGTCCAATAATGGCGCCGGCTAAAAGCAAAATAAATCCGTTATTAGCATAGCTTAATAGAAGAAGTCCAAGGGCAAAAACAAGTAAGCAGGGATACATAATAATATTAGACCCTTTTAAATCTAATAGGCGGCCAGTAAAAGGTCTTGACACTAAAACCGCTGCTGCATAAACGACAAAAAAGAAACTTGCTGCTTCAACTAATTGAATCTCTTCTGAATAGAAAGTAATAAATGATAAGACGCTTGAATAGCATAGGGCTCCCAGCATCATAACAATGGCAATGGGGATAGCCTTTGGTTCAATAAAACTGGAGATTTTAGCTTTATTGTTTTCTGATTCAACAGAAGTGTGAGATTGTTCATTTTGTATTTTTAATAGAAAGGCAGTTAAAAAGCTAACAGCTCCCAATGCTATACAAAAGCTGAAAATGACTTCAAATGTTGTATGCTGTTTTAAATAAATACCTAAAAAAGGACCAATCGCAGTAGCAAGAGTGGCACTAAGGCTAAAATACCCAACCCCTTCACCACGTCGTTCTGCTGGTATGATTTGCGCCACAATGGTACCGGTAGCCGTACTTGCAATTCCTAATCCGATTCCATGTAATAAGCGGTTAACCATCAAAAATGATAAGCTATTAATCCCAAAATATAAAATAGTTGTTAATGTAAAAACGACAAGTCCGAATAATAATATTCTTTTTCTGCCGTATTTATCGATAATTCTACCTGTCAGCAGTCGGCCAATAAGTGCTCCAATAATAAAAATTCCGGTAACCAGTCCTGCTTCACTCGTTGAAGCACTGAATTGTTCAACAGCATATACAGAAATAGAAACCATTAATAAATAAAAAACAAGTGTTAATAAAAAATTAATGGCGGATACAATAATAAAATCCTTTGTCCATAATTTTGCTCGTTCCGTTTGCATAGTTATCTCCTTACTCATTAAAATTTTGCTTAATCCTTTCTATGATATTTAGGAATTGTTCTTGTTCATCTGCCGTAATACCTATTAACTTTCCATTCTGAAATTCATCAATCTCACTTCTTACAACTATATATTGTTCCTTTCCTTTAGCAGTCAGTTGAATATTTTTCTTCCTTTTATCTGAGCTTGAAAATGACTGAATATACCCTTGCTGCTCGAGGCTGTTGACTGTGCGGGTTATCGCTGGCTTTTCGATACTTTGATATTTAGATATCTCAACAAGGGTATGTGGCCCATAATTAAAAAGGATATACATAATTGTCCATTGTGGTCTGTTCAAAGCGTATCTACTTAGAATTTCATTTAACTGGTCAATATAAGGCTTATGCACCATAGACAACTCGTGGAATAATTGTTGATGTCTTTCCATTTTTCCTCCCTGTTGAATAGTTACTTTAGTTAACCAATTCAATTTTTTATTATGGCAGAGAAGGGGAGGAGATGTCCAGTCTTTAAATAATGGTAAAACATAGGCATATTATTTTGCTTTGAATTCAAACTATATTAAAATAAATTTACAAATCATATAACTTACATGGAGGTATACATATGACTAAAGTTTTATTTGTTAAAGTAAACGATCGACCAGCAGACCAAGCTGTTTCTGTTCAAATGTACAATGCATTTTTACATGCATATAAAGAAGCAAATCCAACTGATGAAATTACAGAGTTGGATTTATTTCAAGCAGAACTCCCTTACTATGGGAATGCGGCGATTACCGCTCTTTATAAAAACAATCAAGGAATCGAATTAACAGAAGAAGAAACTAAATATGTTAATTTGGCAAATCAATATATCGATCAATTCTTATCTATGGATAAAATTGTATTTGCTTTCCCTCTTTGGAATTCAACTGTTCCTGCACCATTAATTACGTATATTTCGTATTTGGCTCAAGCCGGAAAAATGTTTAAGTATACAGCTGAAGGTCCGATAGGGTATGCAGCTGATAAAAAGGTTGCGCTATTGTCTGCCAGAGGCTCTGATTACTCAGCTATACCAGGAGCAGAAATGGCAGTTAATTTAGTTAAATCTGCTATTAGCCTTTGGGGAATTACTAACCCAGAAGTTATGGTTATTGAAGGACATAATCAATACCCAGACCGTACGGTTGAAATTGTTGCAGAAGGTCTTGAGAATACAGCTAAACTTGCTGCCCGCTTCTAATTTAGAAATATCAATACTGCATGGATAGCCATGTACTTTACTATATATAATTAATAAAAACAGTGGGAATCACTTAAGGATTCCCACTGTTTTTATTTTTTGATATAATACCGCTTTGACTAAAAAATAAGCAGAATTGTACCAATCGTGATCGCAATACCACCAATAATCGTATTTTTATTTGGTTTTTCTTTTAGAATGATAAAGCTTAAAACCATTGTAATGACTACGCTGAATTTATCGATAGGAGCGACGATGGAAACCTTTCCGATTTGTATGGCAGCAAAGTAACACAACCAAGATAGGCCTGTTGCGATACCCGATAGGATTAAAAAGAGATAGGACCTATTAGAGATTGTTTTAAGATCTTTTTGCGTCCTTTGGAAAAATACAATGCTCCATGCAAAAATTAAGATGACGACAGTACGAATGAAGGTTGCGACATTTGAGTCAACATCCTCGATGCCGATTTTCGCCAATATACTGGTTAGTGCTGCAAAAACGGCTGATAAGACAGCCAGGAAAATATACGATTGAAAATAGCCTTCTTTCTTCTTTTTTTCCCTTTTACCGATCAGAATAAAGGTACCAATCGTAATGATGATCCCTCCTGAAATCACTAACGGAGTCATCGGTTCCTGAAGGATAATAAAGGATAAAATAATCGTAATAACGACGCTCGACTTATCAATGGGCACCACTTTTGACACGTCACCAATTTGTATAGCCTTAAAAAAACATAGCCACGATAGGCCGGTGGTTATACCTGATAAGATAATGAAAATCCATGCCTTAGGTTGGATAGTATAAAGCTCATCCCATTGCCCGGTTATTCGAACAACGGCATAAGCCATAATTAGGACTACAAACGTTCGAATCGCAGTGGCCAAATTTGAATTCACATTATTAATACCGATTTTTGCTAATATGGACGTTAAGGCTGCAAATAAAGCAGCCAGTAAAGCTAACAGTATGCTCATGAAAATCCTCGCTTATTTATGTACTTAGATTCGGATTGTTCCTCTGGTAGTATCTACCTTTCAATATAACTCAATTCTATTTAAAAAGTCATTTGGTTTCATATACTTATGGAGAACTTATTTCGCCATTTTTGATGTCCCAGTAATAGTTTAAAGGATTAAGTTCTTAAGCAGCATATAAACCTTTATTAAAATCATAAAAAATACACTTTTTATGTCACATAGAACGTCTATCCGGCATAAAAAGTGTATTTAGTTTTAAAACTCAAAGGAAGTATAGATGGAATTTAGGATCTCGTTTCCCAATCTATTAATTCAACCGTTCCAACGGTTTAACTGCTGGGCCTTCTATGACTTCCCCGTTGGATGCAAAGCGGGATCCATGACATGGGCAATCCCAGGAGCGTTCTCCATTATTCCATTTCACTTCACACCCCATATGGGTGCAGGTAGTATCTACTACACAAACGTTACCTGTATGGTCGCGATAGGCACCGGCTCTTTTACCATTAAAGGTAACGATACTGCCTTCATCGGGTTTAAGTTCATCAGGACTGATATCTTTATCAGCAAGTTTTCCTTTAATTAATTCTTTTGCTACATTTATATTTTCTTTTATGAATTTACCGGCAGATTGTATATGTGTTTCTGAACGAGTAGGGGTAAACAGATCAAAATATGGATTTTCTTTTCCACGTACTAAATCAGTTAAAATTAGAGCAGCGACAGCTCCGTTCGACATTCCCCATTTCCCAAAACCAGTTGCAACAAAAATATGATCCTTCATAGAAGAATATGGACCAATATAAGGGACATGATCCAATGTTTCTAAATCCTGTGCTGACCATCTGTATGGAAGGTCATTGACTGTGTAATACTTTTCGGCAAAATCCTTTAGTGCTTCATAATGCTTAAATGGATTTTCACTTTGACCGGTTTTATGACTTTCTCCGCCGAATAATACCAGAGTTTTATCCCCATCTTTTGTATGGCGGATAGAGCGTGTAGGCTGGTCCGCACTAATATACATTCCATCTGGAAGGTCTTCCTTGATTTCAGCGGCAACAATGTAAGAACGTTTAGGGCTCAGGCGAGAGAAGTACAGTCCCTGCATATCATAGAATGGATAATGGGAAGCAATCACAACTTTATTGCAATAAATGGTATGTCCATTCTTCACTTTAATCTGAACAGGTCCTTTATCGTCATCTTCAATAGCTTCTACTGGCGATTGTTCAAATACTTGTCCGCCTTTTTTTATAATCAGGTTTAAAATATGGCCTAAAAATTTAACTGGATGAAATTGTGCTTGATTAGGCATAATAATGGCATTTTTGATTGGATAAGGCAAAGGTAATTGTTCGACAAGTTTACCTGGAATGTCTAGTTTTTGATAAGCTTCGAACTCTGACTTGATTTTCTTTTCAAATGTTTCAGTTTCTGCGTAAAGGATGGCATCCTGCTCTTCATAATCACAATCAATCTCTTCTTCTTTGTAGAGAGAATGGATAAATTCAAGGCCATCCATATTTGCCTGATAGTATAGCTTTGCTTTTTCTTCACCTACCGTGCTAATCAGTTTGTCATAAATCAAACCATGCTGGGCGGTTATTTTTGCTGTTGTATGGCCTGTTGTTCCATTCATCACTTCGCTTGCCTCAACTAATGCAACCTTTACTCCTTTGCTGGCCAATTGATAAGCCGTTAAGATACCGACTATTCCAGCTCCAACTATAACAACATCTGTTTCTAAATCATTTTGTAGCTTATTAAATTTTAGTCCTTCATGATTCTGCATGAACTTCGTCCAATATGAACTCGATTGATTTGGTAATTGATTCATTTTAACCCCTCCGGTTTTTCCAATATAGTATATAGATACCCATGTTTTGTTAAAAAAATCAGCTAATCATGATAAACGAGTTGTTTACGAAGAAGACTGATTGGATATTAAGTAAAAAAATGGGTGATGGAGGGGATTTTGATTGAGGAATCAAACTAAAAAGAAATTATTAGTAATAGGGAGCTTTCTGCTGGGATTCGGCTTCATGGGGGCTATGGATGGGATTATTTTTCATCAACTTTTACAATGGCATAGTGTGGTGATGGAAACGAGTCGCTCAGGCCAAATCATAAGTGATGGAATCTTTCATTTTGCGGTGACGATCGCTTTGGTTGCAGGGGGCTTTATTTTATGGCTTGCAGGTAACCCATCAGACCAAAATCGGGGCATCAAAAAGGTTATTGGTTGGTTTTTAATTGGCTCAGGTTTATTCAATGTGTTGGAAGGAATTATTAATCATCATATCCTTCAGATTCATAGGGTAAAACCAGGTGATCCAAATGCTTTATTTTATGATATAGCGTTTCTGATAGTGGGAGGTATTTTATTTTTTATTGGTCTTTTATTGAAAAAAAGTGCCTCCAGAAATAAGGGTGGGGAAGAGATTCATGTATAGAATAATTAGCTTTATTATTATCGCTGGTTTTGTATCCATCATGCTGTATTTTCATCAACAAAGCAGCCATTTCGGCAAAGATGCTCATGCGGGGCATACCGGAAAACATGATGGATTAGAAATAAGCAATATAAGTGAAGGGGAAATCCCGGAAATCAATGGGTGGATCAAGCAGGATCAAACAGGGAGTTGGATGCTGAAAATAAACACAAAAGACTTTTCCTTTAAACCTGAAAAACTTGGTTCAAATGACCAACAAATCAACGAGGGACATGCTCATCTATATATAAATGGAGATAAAAAGAATAGAATTTATGGTCAATATTATGATTTAGGAACACTTAAACCAGGGGTGTACAAGGTGAAGGTTACATTAAATACCAATAATCATAAAGTACTAATGTATAACGGTAAGGAGATTGCCTATCACTATAAACTAAAGGTGAAATAGATCACAAACATTCATCCGACAATTCAGAAGATATACCTATATGGTAATATGGGATTAAATGGTATGATTATTCATATAAACGATTATCGATGGAGGATGAAATGTTTGGAAAAATTTATATTGCTATTCTAGTATGTTTTTCTCTCGTTTCTTGTATGATGGCCATCGTAAAACCTTCCATATTTGACTTGCATTTAAAAAATTTCCGCCGAAGCCTTTATACGTTATTTGTGATTTGCCTCGGGATCGGCATTATTGCAGGCGGAATAAATATAACCAACTGGACATATATATTAAGCTTAACTGCAATCGTGGTTTTTATTGATTTATCTGTTCTTTTAACACCAAGCATTTTAAAGATATGGCAGGCAGAGTTTATAACAGGGTCTGAATTTCTTGAAGCTACTATAAAGGAAAATGAAAAGATTCAACGAGCGACGGTAACAAAGGTAGAGCATATGTCCGTATTAGTACAGGATGCTATCTATTATTTTGAGCAAAAGCCTGTTCCTGAAAACGGAGAAGAATATGAGAGTGAATTAAAGAAATATCTTGCCCTGTATGGTGATGAATTTGGTTTGTCAGTAGATATCAATCAATACGAAGCGGACGAATCGATGGACTTAGATATATCCGTCAGGGAGAGAATTAAACAGAAGCTTATCAGGATTGATCATATACATAATTTCGATTTTAATCAGCAGCTTTTACAGAGCTTTACGGATTCGATTTTCAATTTAGAGGTTATCACTCTCGAAGATCACGATGCTTTGTTAATTCCTATCCATTTACAAATGTATAATTTTATTATTGTTTTAAAGAAAGACAAGGGCATCCCCATTGAAGTGGATGGTGTTCATATTGCTAATTTAGTTCACATTTATGATTCGTTTATGTAAAACTTTGGTATAATAAGGGTATAAAAGATAAGGAAGAGAGGAGTAAGATGGCTATGAGGCGTAGGAGAAATAACATTCAGTCTGAAGAATCCGCTGAAATAATGGAGAAAAACTCTCAGGCAGGTCCAAAAATCACCCATCTCTCTGATAAATCAGTCAGTAAGCAGACAAAGAAAGTAAAAGAAATGAATAAAAAGGCATTGGCTTATATATACTCGGTAAAATAACAAAGTTATGGAACTTTGTTATTTTTTTTGTATTGCTTTTTCGTTTTATAACATAAGCTATAACAATAAGCACATGTTAGGGAGCGAAAAATATGACATCTAAGAATGTAACAGAACAATCAGGAAAAAATAGAAGGTACACAGTTTTGGGTAATAAGGCATTACGAGTTAGTAAAATGAATCAAGAAGCCATTAGGGTTTTAAAAAAACTTCGAGGCAGGTTTGGATAAAAGAAGAGACTTTAGGCTAAATAGAACATTCGTTAAAGATAAAAAAGACAGCTTCCGAATAGGGAAAGCTGCCTTGAATATGTGATTATTTATCCCATGGGAGTAAATAGAAGAGTATACAGAAGAAAAGCATAACACTCCCGGCGATAACGAAAAGATGCCAAACGGCATGATGGAATTTGAAGCCTCTCCATACATAAAAGATAGCACCCACCGTATATAGAATACCTCCAGTAACTAATAAAATCATTCCATTTGGCTCAAGAAAGTTGACCAATGGTTTCCATGCGAAGACAATCATCCAACCCATAACTATGTATAGGAGTGTTGATACAATCATATATTTTTTAACAAAAAATGATTTAAAAACTGTTCCCCCAACAGCGATTCCCCAGACAATACCGAATAAAGTCCAACGTGTCCAACCGTCCAATACAATAAAACAAAATGGTGTGTACGTACCTGCTATAAAAAAATAGATAGCTGAATGGTCGAATATTTCAAATACATTTTTAGCTTTGCCATGAGGCAAGCTATGCAAAAGAGTGGAACACAGATACATAAGAAGCATGGTTATCCCAAATATAGTAAAACTGACGATATGCCAAGCGGTACCATATATAGAAGAATAGAAAACCAGCAGAACCAGGGCTGCTATGCTTAAAATTACACCTAAGCCATGGGTAATTGCATTTGCGATTTCTTCCCCTTTACTATAAACATGAATGTCCTTCATTAAATTTCCTTCTTTCTAGTACAATATGAATTATTATCATTAGTATAATGCAATATCATTAGTTTGTAAATATTAACACTCTATATTGTTGTTATAATATTATGTTATATAGTTTCAATAACTACTTAATATCCTTTTTATGTTTTTTATGTAGAGAGAATAGAAAAGGCTATATTGACAGATTATATAAAAGTTTATTTGTAAATTTACATTTGATCAAGAAAAGGAAATCAGTTATCGAGGTTTCCTTTTTTCTAAATTTATTTACGTAGGCTTGTTAAAAGATAGATTTTGCATACCAAAACTCACATTATTTCTTCTAATGCTTGTTGCTTAATTATTCGATAGAAATCATTATTTTTACAATTATAAAAATGGGTGCCTTCTACGAATTTGATGAATATAATAGTATACTAGTATGGTATTTAATTAGGTTATAGTAAAAGGAATGATAGATATTGAAATTAATCGCAACAGACATGGATGGGACTTTGTTGAATGAAAAGGGTCGTATCAGTAACGAGAATATAATTGCAATTGAGAAAGCCCAAGAGGAAGGGATTCAGGTAGTAATTGTTACGGGAAGACCATACAGTTATGCTTTAATGCCATTGGAATTAGCTGGATTGTCTTGTCCAATCATTGCATTAAACGGAGCTGAAATAAGAGATGAACAGGGAGAAGTATTAAAAAAACTCCCATTACAAAAAGAATGGTGCCGCTCTATTCAAAATGTACTGGAAAATAAAAACGTATATATCGAGTTTTTTACTAATGTTGGAGTTTTTTCTAAAAGTATGGAACAGTATATTGATATTAGAATGCAATTAAAAATGGAGAGATTCCCAAATGCCGATGAGGCTCTAATGCTAGAGGATGTTAGAAGAAGAGCGGAGGAACGATTTAAATTTGAACATTGCCAATTTGTAGATAACTTTGATGGTATATACCAGAATGAAGAATTGATTATCTATAAGATTTTAGTATTATCAGCTGATATGGATGCATTGGCACGTATAAATAGCGAGTTAGCCGGTCAAACAGAGTATATCATTACCTCTTCGGAGCGCGGAAACATAGAATTTAATCATCCAAAAGCCCAGAAAGGAACATCCTTAAAGATATTGGCTGATCAATTTAATATTGAGATGAAGGATGTTATGGCACTTGGTGACCATTTAAATGATGTTTCCATGCTTCAGCTGGCTGGACGTGGAGTAGCCATGGGAAATGCTTCTAATGAGGTGAAAGAACTTTGCCACTATCATACTAAAACGAATGTGGAACATGGTGTTGCTTGTGCGATTGAAGAAGTCCTTGCAATACGGCAAGGTTAAGGTATTTGCTCCACCATTAATGAGTTTAATTCTAACCAGCTCACACTTTATATGTGATACATGATTTTCTGCTGATTCTAACGTGATAGGTCTATTAATTTTTAGTTGTTATCATCCGTATATACATTCATTTCGTTTATAGAAATATGTAAAACAATAGCGAAATGGAATGGTTGGTGTATAATGGTAACGGAGCTGACTCCGTAAAATTTTGCAGGGTTATAATTGATTTAGTTATAACCTCAGGAGGAAAAACATGACGATAATCACAGAAAATATTATGGAATTGATTACGGTTGACCAGTGGGATGATGCCTATTCAATTATGAAGCAATTACGTACTGATTTGGATAAGCATTCGTATTTAGAATTAATGAATCAAATGCGTAAAGAAGGGTACAGGCTTTTTGCGTTGTTTTTAGGTGAAGAAGTGGTAGCTGTAATTGGTGTTAGTTCTCGTGTAAACTTCTATAATAAACGTCATATCATTGTTCATGATTTGGTAACAACTGAAAGTAAACGTTCGAGAGGATATGGGGAAAAGCTGCTTGTTTTTATCCATGAATGGGCTAAGCAAAATGGTGCGAATTATGTAGCGTTGGAATCTGCTCTTCCACGCACGGATGCTCATCGTTTCTATGAAGAAAAGTTGGGCTACGATAAATGGTGTTACTCCTTTCGTAAAAAGCTGTAATAAATGATGTCAGATCTTGCGGAATGCCCTTCTTTCGGCATACAAGGTGCAAGCTTTGCATATTTTCATTTTTTTGCCTTTATCATTTTGATATTTGCGCAAATCTTTATCTTTCTTTTTGCAAATGGAGCATTTATTAAAAAAAGTGAACATACAAGATTTCTCCTTTAGGAATATAGTATAAAATAATAGTAGCATAGAACTATCCGTATGATAATGAATAACAAAAAATCCGAAGAAATGTTGTTAAATCAGCATTTCTTCGGATTTTTTATGTTGTCTAATGACTTAAAATGCTTCATGCCACAGCATGGTTATGGTTAAGGCGCTGCTCGAGTCATTTGGGTTGCCTGGGAATAATTTAATTAATATGGCTCCTGGTGTAAAGACTACCTCTGGGCGATGCTTTAAAGGTAAACTGTTCAGCATTCTTAAGATTTCATTTTTTTGCCCTTGCTGAGCATACGTCATTATTTGTCTTGAAAACTGAGGGTTGTTTTGGATGTGGTTAGTTATGGTGTAGGCATCATTTATAAGCTCCTTGGCGACGCCAGCTGAATTAATAAATATTACTGGTTGTACTGGAGGAAGCTGACGATCATAATTTTGGTAATTATTATGGTAACCAGGGTGCATGTTATTCATGTCATATGGATTATTCATATTCCTATCTCCTTTTATTAAATAAATTATAAATGTCTGGATGGTCTATAGTATTCATACCTATGAAGCGGACAGGCGATCGGTGAATCCTTGGATATGTAAGGAAAAGATGTTCAGGGTAGTTAATTATAGGGTTAAATGAGCTTTTACTTATCTAATTACTACTAATTACTACTTGTTTTATTCGAATTTAGTAGGGTCTTTAACTTTGGCAACCTGTATAAGCAGGTTGTCTTTTAATTCAAGAAAAAAATACCACCTATAATCTGCTTTATATAAGGCATGATATATCAGAAAAATATAGGAGTATCTATATAGACATATAGATGATCTAGCAGATGAACTAAGTATAGGTGAATTAGAAGCTTTTTGATGTGAAGTTATAGGAGGTATTTCATTGAATGTTGGAAAAGTGAACTTAGAAGAGAAAAAGGCGTTCAGAGCTGTACCAATGATGGCAGTATTGGCAGTTGCAGCATTCATTGGTTTATTCAGTGAAACAGCGTTAAATTTGGCTCTAATTAATATTATGCATGACTTTAATATAGAAGCTTCAACAGCACAATGGCTAACCACAGGATATTTATTGACATTGGGAATTTTGGTACCAGTTTCGGCCATCTTAATCCAAACGTTTACGACCAGGCAACTGTTTTTTTTCTCTCTGGCTATGGGGATTTTGGGCACATTAATCGGTGGACTTGCTCCTTCATTTCCTATCTTGGTTTCGGCGCGAGTCATCCAGGCCATTGGAACAGCTATTCTTTTACCCTTAATGACTAATTGCACGCTTATTATTTTTCCTCCGCATAAACGTGGGTTAGTGATGGGATTAATGGGGCTTGTTATCATGTCTGCTCCTGCATTTGGACCAACCTTCTCTGGAATCATTGTAGACCAGTTAAGTTGGCACTGGATTTTTTGGACATGTTTGCCAATATTATTGCTTTCCTTGGGTGCTGGGATATTTTTTATGAAAAATGTTACAAAACTAACCAAGCCAAAAATCGATATAAGGTCAGTAATACTTTCCTCAATTGGGTTTGGCGGGATTGTTTTCGGATTTAGTGCTGCCGGAGAGGGCGGGGGTGGATGGGGAGAAGCGCATGTGTTACTCCCTATTGGAATCGGTCTATTTTTCTTGATATTGTTCTCCTTCCGTCAAATTTATACTGATAATCCTATGATTAATTTGCGCGTCTTCACTTACCCGATGTTTTCCCTTGGTGTATCATTGGTTTTTTTAGCTATGTTAATGATTTTATCGAATGCCATTTTATTACCGATGTATTTAAAAGGAGGACTACTATTATCGGCATTTACAGCTGGTTTAACGCTTTTGCCTGGTGGGGTAATGAATGGGATTATGTCCCCAATTAACGGAAAATTAATGGATAAATATGGGGCGAGGTGGTTGGTGGTTATTGGGTTTGTATTAACTAGTATAGCGAGTATTTTATTTTTACAAATCACAGCTGATACTCCTTTGTCGACAATTATTATAATGCACGTTTGCTTATCAATTGGCATTGCCTTTATCATGATGCCTTCACAGACAAATGGCTTAAATCAATTACCCAAAAAATATTATCCTGATGGGACCGCTGTCATGAGCACGCTTCAGCAAATTGCTGGAGCTATTGGAACTGCATTGGCTATTACCTTTATGACAATGGGGCAAAATTCATATTTAAATGAAGTAGGGAGTAATCCTAATTCAGAGGTTCTTATGGAAGCTCTCATTTACGGTGTGAAAAAAGGGTATATTCTGATAATGGTTGCGTCATTTACCGGGTTATTATTGTCTTTATTTCTGAAAAGAGTGAAAGTATAAAAAAACTCCTTAGTTGATTAAGGAGTTTTCTTTTTGGGTAAATAGGCCTGTTTTTTTGAAATAACTGTATATATTTAAGTAAAAATAATCAAAAAGTGTAAAAAGGTTTATAAGTTTGTAAATAGAGGAATTTAGGTATAGGTATTGTTCTGTTTGTATAATATGAAAGCTAATACAAAACATATAACTAACTATCTTTTATACAGATAGCATTCGGAAAAGATAATGAATTACCATAGAATACCACAGAAAATATAAAAAGAAACAGAAGAACATAAGGGGTTGCTAAGACTTGAAGCTTAAAAATTTGTTGAGTGATATCGCTAACGTGTCAGATAAAGATAGAGAAATATATATTACAGGGATTGCTAATAATTCATTGGATGTAAAAGAGGGATTCATATTTGTAGCCATTACAGGATTTCAGGTGGACGGGCATACGTATATTGAGAAGGCAATTGAAGCAGGAGCAAGAGTTATAATCGGCGAAAAAGAAATCACTGATTTATCGGTCCCATATATTAGGGTTGAAAATAGCCGTGCTATCCTGGCTGAGTTGGCTAAACGTTTTTATCCAATGCAAGCAAATCGAACAATCATTGGAATAACAGGTACAAATGGAAAAACCACTACTTCTTTTATGTTGAAACATATCCTTGAAGCCTATGGTAAATCCTGTTCTTTATTTGGTTCGGTTTATAATTATATAAATGGTGAAAAATCTACACCATCTGTAAATACAACGATGGATGCATTGCAATTACAAAAAGAATTATCAAGAAGTAAAGATGAAATTGTCATTATGGAAGTGTCTTCACACGCACTGTCTCAATTTAGGGTGAAAGGGATTAGCTATGATTATGCCCTCTTTACGAACTTAGACCATGATCATTTGGATTATCATAAGGATATGGACGATTATTTTTCCGTAAAAGCACAGCTTTTCGCTCAATTAAAGCCAGATGGTGCTGCTGTAATTAATACGAATAATAGATGGGGCAGTAAACTGGAAAGACGGTTGTGCGGTACTAATGACCAAATTTCTTGTGTAGGAAATAAAGGAACTGATTTATATATCCAACAAAATAAAACGGGTGATATACATTTTGTATATAAAAATAGAGAAATCTATCCTATAAGGCTTTCTATTAAGGGAAAACATAATATCCAAAATGCGGCGCTTGCATTTCTAACAGCAAGAAATATGGGTGTACCAGGTGAAGTAATAATTGATGCACTGCAATCATTTCCTGGCGTGCCGGGAAGATTTGAAGTAGTGAATCATCCGACAGGTGCACAGTTAATTGTAGATTATGCTCATACTTGCGATGCTTTTGCACAATGTCTTAAAACCGGAAGAGAAATGGGGGCAAAGCGCATCATTCATATATTTGGATTTAGGGGAAATCGCGATGTGACAAAGAGACGTGGTATGGTTGAAATCTCGGAAAAGCACAGTGATTTATGTATTTTAACGTTGGATGATTTAGGGACGGAATCTTTTGAGGGGATGATAGAAGCACTCCATGATTTAAAGCCGGCTGCTAAAGGGAAGGTCATACCGGATCGTACGTCGGCAATCGAATATGCCTGGAAAATCGCAAAAGAGGGCGACTGGATTTTTATTACGGGAAAAGGTAATGAAGTGTATAAAAATACGTATCTTTTACCGACTAATTCCGACATAGATACATTAGCTTATCTTTCAAAAGAGGAAGAAACAGTTAAGGTAATTTGAGCCTTGGCTGCAAAATTTGTTGAATAAATAATAATAAAGTCGAATTTCCAAGAAAACGTTTGACTATAGTAAGTAGTTAAATTATATTAAGTATGTAGTAATGATTACTACATACTATTTTTAATATAAAATTGGTCATACCATTTTGTTTAAAAGGGGAAGAGGGAATGAAACAAGAGCCACCAAGAATTGCTTGGATTACAGACACGACATGCACATTAAACGAGGATTTTATTAAAAAGTATCGAATAAATATTATTCCTTTACAAATTGTTATCGATGGAGTTTCATACAAAGAAACAATTGATATTACAGAAAAAGAATTTTACGAAAGAATGGCAAGTGAAAATACCACTTTCCAATCATCACAACCATCAATTGGTGAATTTGTTGAATTATATGAAAAACTGAAAGAAGAGTATGATTATGGAATAGCGTTCCATTGCTCGGGTAAACTATCAGGTACTTTTTCTACATCTGTAATGGCTGCTGAGCAAGTAGGTTTTAAATTGTTTGCAATTGATTCACGTACCGGATCTTACCCTCTTTCTTATTTGATGAAAAAAGGTATAGAGTTATTCGAACAGGGCTTAGATGCTGAAGAAATTGTCAGACAAATTGAAGAAATCAAAATGAATGCAAGGCTTTTTCTTATCCCGTCCAATCTTAATCAGCTCCATAAAAGCGGCCGAGTTTCTGGAAGCCAAAGGCTCATTGCTAACTTGTTTAATATTAAGCCTATTCTTTCTATAGAAACAGAAGGGGCTAAAATTAGAGAAAAAGTTAGAACTGAAAAGAGAGCCATTCATTATATTTTAGATTTATTAAGAGAAGATATAAAAGTATCTAAAGTTAGTAAAATAGTAGTTATCCATGCTGATGACGAAGAAAATGCGCGTAAATTGGAAAAGCAAATAAATGAAGAATTTAACTCCATCCCTACTGAACGAATGCTGTTAGTTCCTGTTGCTGGAGTCCATACAGGAGTAGGAACAATCGGCGTTTCATGGGTATGTGAATAAATAATAAAACTTAAAAAACTAAAGCTCCGCGATAAGGAGCTTTAGTTTTTTTAATAGTTACATACTGGTTGGATCATTTAAATTTATTTCGCTTGGATTATCCAATGCTTCCTTAGGAAGTACGATTTTATCAATTTTATTATAGTCATAGTAGCTAGAATCAATACTTTGTTCTAAAACAAGGGAATTTCCGTTTTCTGACACACCTATATTCATATCAACATTCATGGCCGATGGCAAAAAGGTTTTTTTATCTATAAAAATTTCATATTCGACTTCTTCTAGGGTCATAGATTTCATGGCCTTTTCTAATTCAGGTATATTAGTAGGTAATGATCCTTTTACATATTCATTTAATTTTTCATCATTTCCTGCTAAAGTTAAAACATATTGATCAGCTTCCTGCTCAAAGGTAAAATCATCTGCAAATGATTCTAGATCTTTCAGAGAATCTAATTGATTCGTGCCCGGCTGTAAATTAAGTGCTTTTGCCACTTCTTCATAGTCTGCATTATATTTTCCCCACTTATCCCCCTCGACATCATACATGAAAAATCCTTCATTAGTTAAATATTGTTCGATTTTACCTTCATGTTCTCCGGTTGCCGGATTATTATAATAAACTTCAATCTGTTGGTGTAAGGATAGAGGTTCCTGAATCATTTTAGAGTCTGTCCTTGTTTCTGTGGTCATAACAATTCCATCTGCTTCAGTAGATATCTCTTGCTCTATATCTAATTTAAGACCAAGACTTTTAACTTCAGAAGAAGCCACAACCATTTTTTTTTATACTTCCTTGGCTGTTAGCTCAGATTCACCATTTTTGGTTTCCTCTGCCTTTGCTACCTCATTGCCATCTTTAGATACCGGTGCAGCTTCCTGATTACAAGCAGTTAAAAATAAAATCAAAATAATACTTCCCAAAATAGATACTGACTTCTTCAACATATGTTCCTCCTTGATAATGAATTACTGAAAACAAAGTACATTCTCAGCATACTAAGCAAAGCATTTTATGTATAATTTAATTGCAAGTTTGCAAGTGCTTATCTGAATGGTCAATCGGACTTATGATCAGGAAATGAATTTTTTATGTCGGAGATGATACATAATGAAGAGAGCATATGGAGGTTATTCATACGGGTAATGATCAAATCAACAATAACACAATACCCTAAAATTTGTAAAAAATGCATCCTTATAAAAATAATTAATATTTTGTTTGAATATAATTTTAGCAATATTTATAAGCCAAAAGAACAGAAATTCCTTCCTATACAGGAATCGGATTGGGACAAGTTGAAGAACATAGCTTCAAATTGTGTCCAGATAAATAGGAGACCATATAAGGAGTTTGGTTTCTCACTATTAGGTGCAGGGATATCAGCAATACTCTCTTTGATTGCATTATATAATGGACAGGAAGTTTCATCTTGGATATTAATTACAAACTGGGTAGTAATGATTTGTGCTTTGATATTAGGATCTACACTGTTACTTGTTGATAGAACCCTTAACAAAGCACAAACCAAAAACATTGAGCAAATAATCGAAGAAATGAATCACATTGAAGGAAAATATGATGTTCCTAGTTTCGATGATAATGTATCGTTAAGCTCAATTGACAATACCTCATTGTAGTTGCTCTCGCCAACCAGTGAGGGTCTTTTTGAGATGGTGGAAAATTTACATTATAATCACTTCCTTTTCGTGTACATATATCCAAAAATACTAAAATATGGTACTATTGTTTTTGTGAAATCAACATGTACAACATAAGGGGAGTCTTAAGATGAAGAAGAAAATATTATACGGGGTTAGCTTGGTTCTAGTTTTGATAGTAGCAGTTGTATCTTTTAACATTTACAAGGAATACAAAGACTTTGATTCTTTAAGAACGGTCGTATACGAGGATTATATACCTGTCATAAAAGAAACATCGAAATATCTTGAAGACTATCCATATGGTGAATTAGAAGATAGTTCCGAAGAATTTATGCAAAGTTTAGATAAGAATTTAGAATTACAGCATAAATTTGAACAAGCCAAATTAGATGTGTACAAAGAAGATGTGGAAACTGAAGATGCAGTTAAATTAAAGGACAATGTTCTAGTAGCTATTGATTTATACGAGGGTGTCTTACTTAGTACATATGATGAAGAGAGCATAGACGAATTAAAGAATGATTTCGATTTATTGTCTCATTATATTTCAGAAATGAATGAGATTCTTGAGAACAATTGATAAATATCATGAAAAAGGCGATTACTTTGGTAGTCGTCTTTTTTAGTATAATAATATTCATTTTATTTAAATATTATATTAAAAATATAAAAACGTTTCCGATATATAGATAGTATTAATTATAAAGGGGATGTTTTTGTGAAGAAAAGAAGTATTTTAGTCTTGTTATCTATGGTATTGCTTGTAGGTATATTCTACTCCGGCACACCGGTACAAGCTAAAACATCAGAAAAGCAGTACAAACAACAGATTGATAAGTTAAAGAAACAGGTGAAGTCTAAGGATAAAGAAATCAAATCCTTAAAATCTAAAGTAAATGATCGTGATAAAAAGATTAAAACTAAAGATAAGGATATCAAGTCTTTAAAATCAAAAGTAACAACTAAAGATAAAGACATCACTACTAAGAAAAAACAAATTGCTGATAAAGATAAAGCGATTGTAGCCAAGAATAAAGAAATTACTACACTTAAAGGGCGGGTATTTACTCCAATAGCCTCTCAATTGGTTTATCAAGATAAAACAAAATCTGGGGATATAAAAATCGGTAGTAGTACTGTTCCATCTTTAGTCACCTACAAAGGGGTATATTACAGCCCGGTAAATGCATTGGCATCAATGATGAGTCTTGGAATTAAGTATGATACTAAGCAGAAGAAGTTATTTGTTGGTGAAGGTACAGATGGAGTTATGATGAGCGATATCTTACAAACGTATAATCAGGGTACTGATGTGAATGACGAAATGTCACTGGCAGGCATCACATATAATAAAGGATATAGTTTTCTTACTGGTTCACCAGATTCCTATAGTTTTAATCTACAAGGAAAATATTCAAATATTAGTGGCTTAATAGGTTTAGCAGATCATGAATATTATGATACATTTGTTGATTTCTATGGAGATAATAAATTAATCAAAACAGTTGATATAAAAGAAGGGGAACTACCTCAAAATATCAGTATAAACGTTAAAGGGGTCAAAAAGTTTGATATAAGATTCCGTAGTGGTGGAGACCATAGTAATTATAGAGTCATTAATTTTGTAAATGTAAAAATTAAATAATATCTTAAGTATAGAAAAATAATTGTTATTACGACGATTCTTAATTGGGTCGTCTTTTTTGTTGTCTTCTTTACCGAAAGGAGTTGATTAGAATGCTATACGCAATCGCAGCTACTTTGATTATCATAGCTTGTTTAATTTACATTTTTTGTATCTCTTCATGCAAATATCCCTAATTGTTACTGACTATTACCTATGTCACAATAGTGTTCAAATACATCAAGGGGTAACAAAAATTGGAAAAGGGCAAGAGTAAGGGGAAGAGCAAAAGTAAGAAAAAAAGACTTGATGAATATAAGATTGTTGAGAAATATAATACTGAAACGGATTTGACATTCAAAGACATACTTACGAGTAAAGAGTTTGTGGATTTTTATTACAAACTGTTAATTAAATACAGTAAATAATTTGTTCAACCACATTATAAAATGTGGTTATTTTTATGCAATCAAAAAGGACTGTCTCCTCCCGTTAAGAAAGGACAGTCCTTTTTTGGTATTGCTACCAATTCCATTATACCCAAAGGAGTTGGTAGGTGAAACATTAATTATTAAGGATGTGATATCTATTGAAAGGAAGTACTAAAATGATGAGGCCAATGACTCCCGTAGAAATTATAGTAACCTACCTAAGTATTGGTTGAGCATTCTTCATGTTATCCAACCCTGATGCTCTTGTAGGCAGTTGGCAGACACTAAATGACATTGGAAACCGTTATATTTTTGGAGGCATTGCGTTGCTCAGTGCCTTAATTAAAATCATTGGATAATTTAAGACTTAGAACTATTGGTTTAACATTCTCTGTTTTCTTCTGGACTTTTATTTCGGTTGCAAACCTCGTATCACAAGACTCTTTCTCAGCTCATTTCTCTTTTTCTACTAGATTTATCATATATTCAGGCGTTGCTGTCTTGTGCTTATGGACATCTAAGGAGATAAACAATGACAGAAGAAAGTAAACTCGTACAGGAACAGATTAAGAACTTACAGGATGATATTAAAGAGATAAAAGAAAACGTAAGACAAAGATTGTTCCAAAAGGTGAAGTATACGAAATAAATGAACCAAATTATGAATTAATGGCTAAAGCGTTTATAGATTTTTATCATAAAACTAAACACTATTTATGAGTGGAAAGACAATCATCTAAATAATCGAAGTGTGTAATGACTGATAAAAAAGTGGGCAAGGAACGGATTAAGGAAAGAAAAAAAATATTCCTGAAGTAAAAGCATCTTTCATGAACGAACCAAATTACGAATTAATGGTCAGGGCATATATCGATTTCTACCATAAGACAAAACATTACTTAGGTAATGATAATGGGAATGATGGACAAAAGAAAACCACCTGAAAATAGGTGGTTTTTGTTAATTATTAGGAGTTTATGGCCGTGAATATTAGTGGATTTCGTATCACATAAATTATCACAAAAAGTGTCACAGAATTTATCACAAATGCTTTAAAACCTAGGTTCTAACACATTTAAAAAGTATTACTTTCATAGGTCTTCTTATTTATTTTATCGATTACCCTATGAAGGTCATCAGGTTTGTGGAATTCAATAGGGGAGAATCCCTTCTCAAATAAGATTTGCTCTGCCTCAATCACCAATACGTAACGATTGTTAATTTTGGCTAAATGAATGGTTTCACCAAAATCGGCCAGCAATCCTTTAATATTCGTATTATCCAGCTTCATTTTGAGTTCAATATCCGGTTCTTGTTCAACAATTTGAGCTGCTGCTTCAACAACTTGTTCAGTTGTTAATCGTTCCTGAAGCTCACGCTTGGGACTGTCAGCCCAGATTTCAATAGCTTCTTCAAACTGGCGACGTTCTTCACTTTCGGGCTCATATACTTCACCAATATGTTCCTGTACCATGTCAATGACATGATTCTTTACTAATTCTTGTTTAGATTCACCATACTCAACAAATTTTAAAAAATCTTCGAAATAGCGGGCATGTGAGGATTGATGAATTTTTAATTCGCTTTCCTCAATCATGCCTTCTTCAGGCATATGAGGGTATAGAATGGATTTCATATTTTTAGTGGTAATGGCCATCTCGACATTACGAATTAATGTTTTTTCATCAGAAATGGAAGCAACCTTTGGTTCGAAATCACATTTCATCAAAAATAAAAATCGATGCTCGAAAAACTTTCGCGGTACGGCTGAAGCCATTACAAACACACCGCCTCGGACTGCACTTGTATCAAGATAGGCATGAACGAATTCCTCACTGAATGCTTTAAAATCTTCTTTATTATCAGCGAAGCGAGTACGGTTAAATGCATTGTAGTTTGGATTTGAATCCAACGTATGACCTGGTTCAATTATAAAATGGCCCAGTTTTGTTGGTACTTGTTCTGAATTGGGATGACGATCGACTTTACGCTTTACGATTTTCTTGAATTCACCATCAAGGAAATCTTTAAGGGCACTTTCCTCATATTCATCTGTATCAAGTGTTTGATAATGCTTAGCTATAGGCTGTTCCTTATCTTCTGTTTCCACAACAAAGAAAGATAAAAACTTAATCTCAAATTCCATGTTATACACCTTTTTTCATTAGAGTCAGCCATTTCAGTATCCCAAAACAGGGGTATTTCGTCAATGAAGACATGGTCGAATGTTGTAACTGGGGAGCTTAGAGTTCAAAATAATCCAACTGTCTGATTTTTAAACTCACCTTAGTGAAGGAATAATAAAAGCGAATGAAGGGATGCTTCATTCGCTTGGAAGGCAGACTTTCAGAAAGCTTCTATTCCATTTTTATGATTCCTGTTAAGGACCAATAAACGTCTTTTTAATTCATTGGCATATAGGATATCATTATGTTTCATTGCTATATTAAGTAAATCTAATAAATCATCAAGTGTCAGATGAGAGGTTGATTGTTCGTCATCAGAAGGCATTTGATTTAAACTTCGGTTATCATCATTCTGATTGATATAAAAATCGGTGAAAATATCAACCAATAAAGCATCCGTGATTTTTTCTCCATTTGTTTCGGGTAGTCGATTCTGAGACTCAAGTTCTTCTACAACACAATCGAACCCTTTATCTGATAAAGAAAACTCTCCGTCCCTACCGAATAATTGCTTGAAAATAGTAAGTAGGATTGGTGTTGTTAATGATATCAATAGCTTTTCATATACAGTTTTTGTCTGTCTTATTTCTGATACTATGATTTCCTTTGTTGTTGACTTCATTTAAATCCCCCTCAAAAAATAATAATCGCACAATATTTTGTTGGGACCATAATAACATATACCTTTATATCATTTACACTGTAGCGAACTGAATAATTGCAATTGTCACAATATAGTAAATAATTTACCTTTATTAGAAGGAATACCCTGTAATTAGATGACATCTTTGTTGGACATACTTCTTTATGTGATCGCTTGGCAAAACAATCTATTTATAATAGTTGCTGGTCAATTTTGGTCACTTTATTGTAATTGACAATTGTACTTAATAAAAAGGATGCCTCTAATAAAGCATCCCCACATTTATATTGTTTATCGTAATAAAGAACAAATTTGAGAAAGGCGATTTTTAATATGTTCTGCATAACGTTCATCATGATCTTCGTTTGCGAAATTAAGTAAATCCAGTAGGTCATCTACAGTTAAGTCACTTGTTTCTTCTGTGGAGTTCTCTTCATCGTCCTCAAAAATAGTCTCAGCAGTTACGTGCCGGCCAATCATGTCATAAAATAAATGAATCAGTGTTGAACTGGCGTATGGCACAGAAGTGTTTGGTAGCTCTTCCTTGTGGCCTTTCAATTCAGTAAGAAGTTTATAATAAGCATTTTCACTTAACTGGTGTGTCCCGGAAGGTCCGAATAAATTATAAAACATTTTTATAATAATCGGAGCTGATAAAGAATGTAATAATTTTTGAGAAACTTGGCCTGATTGATTTAGTTCTGCAATAATTGTCTGATATGTGTTTTTTTTCATCTTAAGACCTTACTTTCCTTTTTTAATAATCTATGATAGAACAAATGGTGAAAAAAACAAAATATTTTGATTTCATATGATGTAAATATGATTTTTATATTTATAATTACAGCTAACATAAATCATTCGTACTGCAAGGATTTATGGCTTGTTTTGTTTGATGTCCTCAGGATTTACGGAAATGTTATAACAAAATAAAGGAAAATAGGTGTTAACATTTGGTAATGGATTGCGGTATAGTGAAAGTAGAAGACTACCAGAAAGGTTGAAGAAGATGGCTCATATTATATTATTTAACAAAAATATGCTCACTATTATTATTTCTTTTATAAAGATGATTTGCTCTGCACTATTTGTTGGATTCATTGCTGTAGCTGGTATAGCTTTAGTGATTTACACATTTATGATATTAGAAGAACTGATTTCCTCGATTATTTAGGTTGTGCACGCTATAAACACATAGTTAGAAGTTGGATTAAAAATGAATGATTACATATAAGTCAAAGTTTTGAATAGAGTATCTAAAAACCACCAAAAGTATAATAAGAATTAACTACATAGAAAAGATGACAGTTTGTCTCTGCATTGGTCATTAAGATTTAGTATATTAAATCGGAAATTGTAAAACTACATGAATTTTGTTCTAGATATTTTAAAATAGGATTTGGCTGCTCCAATCATAAAAAAAGGATGCTAACGCCTGGCGTTATTCTTTTATAGTATGATTGGTAATTCAAGCTGTTTGAATGCTGGCACCAGGACGACGCTATGAATTATATTCTTTTTTCCGTATTAATAATTCCACCCATGTAAACTCCTTGTTCAGACTTGTACATCCACAGACTTCGTAAGTGTTGACCACCCCAAAAATTTTCTTCAAACATCAAGACAAGCACTGGGGAACTAGTCCTGTTTCTGAGAACGTGTTTGTATATATTTTTTCTATTTTTACAGTCTTTTTGAGCTGTCTATTCATCCTACCGTATATAGTTTTAAGGGGAATTAACCAATATAACCGCGAACTACTTCTGATTAAGATGTTCTTCGCCAGATTTATTAACAATAGAAGCAGTACTAGTACATGTGATTAGGGAGAGGATAATTAGTAGAAGCGTGAGTTCATTTTTTATGAGTGATTCTCTTTTAGGTGCTTTTATGTATAATTAATAGGACATTTTCATATTGATATCGTGGATGCCCTTTCTTGCTAATATATACTTTGCTGTTTAATAAAAGTGTTTAATACCGAAAAAATATATAAAAGGGGAGAGTCCATTGTACAAGCAGATGAAATGGTTATGTCTGTTAATGGTTGTTATGGTTATTAGTTTTAGCTCTGTCAGTCCCTTGAAAAAGGATGAGGCTTCTAATGCGGCTGGGGGAAGCCAGTTAAGCTCTAAAATCGCCAAGGTGTTAAGCCATCCTGATTTAAAAGGTGCCAGTATAGGAATCAGCGTGAGAAATGCATCTAACGGAAAAATAATTTACAAGCATAATGGGGATACCAGATTAAGGCCGGCCTCAAGTATGAAGTTAGTTACCAGTGCTGCTGCTCTTCAATTACTTGGAGAAAACTATCGTTTCAAAACAGAAATCTATACAGATGCTAAACAAAAAGGAAGCACCCTAAAGGGAAATGTTTATATCAGGGGGAAAGGGGATCCTACTCTGGGAGAGAAGGACCTAGACAATATTGCCTTAGCTCTAAAAAAGAAGGGGATAAAGAAGATTAAAGGAAATCTTGTGGCGGATGACACATGGTATGATCAAATCCGTTTATCATTGGATATGCCATGGAGTGACGAGCAAGAGTATTATGGAGCTCAAATTTCAGGATTAACCTTTTCCCCTAATGCCGATTATGATGCAGGTACAGTGATTATACAAGTTAAATCTGGCAATAAAGTGGGTAAAGCAGCCTCTATAACGGTAACACCTAAAACTGGTTATGTGAAGATATCGAACAAAACCAAAGTTGGTAAGGTTAACAGTAAAAATACCGTTAAGATACATAGGAAACATGGCAGCAATGGAATTACTGTCACCGGGAATGTCCCTCTAAATTCCGGAACTACAAAAACATGGATTTCTGTTTGGGAGCCTACTCGATATACCCTTGAGTTATTTAAAAGATCTTTAGAAAAGCAAGGCGTTAAAATTACTGGGAATTATACAGCCGGAAAATTACCAGCTAAGCATACAAAGCTTGTCACCGATTATTCACCTAAATTGGGTACGATTCTTGTACCATATATGAAGCTTAGTAATAATACAATATCTGAGGTTCTTGTAAAAGAAATGGGTAGGGTAAAAGGAAAGGTGGGAAGCTGGGATAAGGGAT
Source organism: Pradoshia sp. Z6_59 (assembly GCF_058267515.1). Classification (NCBI taxonomy): domain Bacteria; kingdom Bacillati; phylum Bacillota; class Bacilli; order Caryophanales; family Bacillaceae; genus Pradoshia; species Pradoshia sp. Z6_59. The sequence goes on along the minus strand of NZ_JBZCPP010000010.1, from coordinate 18,176 downwards.
TATCAGTTATTGAGGGCCAGTTTACCAATTTGGGGATTGTAAATGATGCCATACTTATGAGAGACGGTTCGGGGATGTCTCATGTAAGTATGATCTCAGCCAACGCATTAACGAATTTACTTTATAAAGCGCAAACCAAACCATGGTACAAAACGTATAAGAATGCTTTACCAGTAGCAGGTAATAGTGATCGAAGGATAGGCGGGACACTAAGAAACAGAATGAAGGGCACAGCCGCACAAGGTAAAGTTATAGCCAAAACAGGTACGATTTCAACTGTTAGTAGTTTGACGGGATATGTAAATGGAAAGAAGGGGAATAAATACGTTTTCTCCATCATTATTAACAATGCCAAGAAAGAAAAACAACTGAAGAAAATCGAAGATCAGCTAGCTGTCATTCTTGCCAGCAATTAGAACGAACAAACAATCCATTTAAATATGACCTGCGCTATTATGAGCTTAAGACTATATATTTTTGGTGCAGGTCATATTGATATCTGTATTAGTACGCCATAAATCGTTTGAGATCATGAGTATAAAGTAATGAAGATTCTTAGCAGGAAAATCATCGGTAATAAAATGATAAATTTGGTCACGGAGTATTTCGATAATCCTTCAATAACTAAAATAGCAAATAAGGCGTATATGGTTATCAGTAATCCAAAAATCCAGTCATTAAAGCCAAAGTTCAACTGTAAGAAGGTTATACAAATAATCGCTAAGAAATGAAGACCATCGTACTTATCTCTGTTCAAAAAAACCCGCTCCTTTCCTTTATAGTCTATTCACGATGTAGGAATGGGAACATTTTAAAACATCATTATTCAAATAAAAATGTAACTGATACCTTAATTCAGCCACGTATTCATTACTTATATTTATACTATGTCAATTGAAGTTTTTATAACATAAGGGAGGAGACCTACATTAGGTATTACCTTATACTATAAAGTAATTGGCAAAGGTATACCTCCAATTTTTGTGAAATCCAGTTGTAAAATTTTAATCACTTGGAATCCTCTCCTTTAAAACAACATCTAAAAATCATAAATGTAAGTTTTGGTGATGAAACTGATAATAAGTTTCTGATTTAATTATTGAATAATCAGAATAAAGGTTTTAAGAGTTTGCTAATGAAATTGCGAGGAGAAAAACGTATGCTTGTGCCTTCTGTTGTACTTGCGGTGATTGGTATATTAATCATAATAAGCGGAAACTCGATTAGAAAAAGAAGAAAAACGTCCTTTATCGCAGGGATTAATGAAGTCTTTATTCCGAGGAATGAGAAAAAATTGGCTGAAAGAATAGGGTGGCTATTAATTTTATTTGGTTTTGAAACAGTTACTTTCCCCGTATTTTTTTATTTTATAAAGATCCTTGAAGGATACCATTTTGCAATACTGGCAATTATTAATTTGGTCATTGTTTTTATTTTTATGTGTTTAGATCAACTCGAAGCTAGGAATTCATAAGAAGCTATGCCTCTTGGAATACTCCCCTTTTAAATATTCATGATAAAAACATCGACTTAGTCCATTAGACGTATCAACCATGGGATTGCTTTTGCCGATAATCTCATGTTAGATACGGAGTTAAAACAAAAAATAATGAAAAAAAGGAGTGGAATTTCAACTCCTTCTATTCATTACTGGTATAATTTTATGTTTCATTTTGCTTTAATGTAGATTGTGTGTTCGTTTGAGTAAAGTGCTGATTGGCTAAGAGAGTAGATATAATAACACCTGATAGTAGGATGCTTGCATAAATAAATTTTGACGCCACATGATCAGAGAGTATCATTAAACCTGCAATCGCCATTACACAAGCCAAGATAGAAAAATAATAAGCACGCGTCCACGGGTTTTTAATACCAATATAACTGGCTAAGATGAGGATACTAATGAGACATATCAGCATAATAGCAGGAAAAAAAGGTTGGAATTTTGCAGCATAAACCAGGTAATCTAATTTTGATACTTGATCAGCATGTGAAATACTTTCTGTCGTCAGCATAGTAAATGGAGTGGACCACCGCCATTCGAATATGTCATCTCTGAGAGCACTTCCCTCATAGAAAGCGGCCATTGTTGATAAACATAGTAATAACAATGAAGCAGAAAGCGGAATAATGTTTTTAAGTTTCATTCGTATCCCTCATTTTTATAGTATGGATCATGTAGTTACCCCAAAAATATGACTGTAGTTTTCAAGTGTTAGCAAACTCTGAAAGAATATACTAATAATCATGTGAAATCCAGCTCAGGAAAATCAATATAGGGATTTCGATTCCCCTGGAGTTTAAAAATTGCCCAGTTTCGATGTTTTTCATGAAGAGTGACTGGGTGGTCATTGTGCCATTTTTTGTAAAGGTTGACATCAAGCAATGACGTTTTTTCTTCTACAATTTCATCAGGATACCTTAATAAAAAATACAAGCAAGCTCGTGCTATTTCACCTTTACCATTTTCAGGTTCAAACCTTTGAGTGCCATCTCTCTTTCCGCAAAAGGATTTTATGACTTCTTTATAAGCCCCGGGTTTGTAGTCTTCAAAATCATAATAAGGAATATTACTTCTGAATGAATTACATTCTTTTTCACATGTAAATAAATGATGAAGATCACCAACCATGGGATGTCTTTTCTCAAACCACGATTGTGGAATGACATGTTCAATATTGAATTGGAGAGACCGTAATACGGACTCAATCAGTATTTCCTTATGTTCATGAAGTACTCCAAAATTTTCACTCAATACTTGTTTCATTTGCTGAATTGCCGCATCTTCCAGCAGTTTATCCTGTTCAATCAAATCACTTTGATTTAAGCTTTGGCCGGAATATATACTCTTTATTTGACCATCTTCACGCAGATCAACCCATGAATGGAGAGCTTTTCTGCTGGATGAATAGGAGAGCTGAGGATTATGAGTTCTTGTCAGCAATTCGTTCAGCTTAGAAACTAAATTGTCATTGGAATAGTCATTAAGTGAAAGATTTTTATAATACATATCGATAATGCTTTGGTCCTCTATTTCATCGTAATAAATTTCGTTAATCATGCCTGTAACAAGCTGGAATTCAAATTTTTCTGTAGGTCGATTCTGAAGTTGGTGGGTAATGGGTTGTGTTACATGACTAATAGAATCATAGGATACATTAAGAGTTTCTTTTATTAAACGGTGTGAGGGATTTTTATAGAATATAGCTAGTAACAATTGGACGGCATCCTGCAAGATTACTTCATAGGAATGAGAAAAAGGTGGATGGATTCTTTTTTTCATCAGCTTTACCTCTTTATTTTGATAATATCAAGTATGGAAACAAATGTAAATAAATGAAGGTTACAAAATGTCTAGAGGATAAGGAGTAAATAGTTTTAATAAAATAATTGTACGATAATCATAGAATAGGTATTCACAATTGGGATCATAAAGGTCTCCAAAATAACAAAATAATTAATTATAGTTGGTACTAAAGTGATAAATCAGAGTATAAACGATCAGGCGAAAATTAGAATTAACTATTATATAAGGATAGAACTATTCCTTACATAATGTAATTATTATTTCGATATGATAGTTATATTTAAAAGAAAATTCTAAATATAATTACTTTTTATATCCTTCCATATATAAGAAGACAACTTTTGGTAAACCGTTTATACTTTTAAGTACTTAGCAGAAGGAGTTGGTATTTATGGTTACAAGCACTAGTTTAGAAGTAGAAGAAGAGATTAAGGCTATACAAGCTGAACATGAAATGTTAGAAGACACGCCTGAGGATTTCTTTGAAAAAGCTCCGTATCACTACAAAAATAATTACGGTGTAAAATTTGCTGCAATCATTGAAGAAGACTCTGTATTATTTACGAAGGATGATCAGGACTGGGGAAATAAGCTTTTGAGGTTCTCAAAAGGGCAAGCTGAAGAAGCTATTATTCAATTAAAAAAAGAACAAATTGGTAAACTTGATAGAGAATCGATTAATATGCACAATCCAATGAATCGAATTTTAATCAGTATTGGAGAAACGCTTTTTTTAGCATCTGTACTACAGACTGCACTTGAAAAATGGCGCAGTCCGAAAAAATAAATATTTGAATAATGCTATTATAACGAAATAATACTTTATAGTCTCATAGACTTGTCTATGGGACTTTTATTATAGCAGCCGATGATAATTTTCCATTGAATAGAAAGTCCTTTTTCTCTTTTGGGCTTCATAAAATACTCTCAATATCGTTTGTTCCACAAAGTCATTTACTGAAAAATTCTGTACGATTAGCTATCATTCGCCTTTTGCACTACTCCTTCATTCATTATAAAAATATTTGTATATCCAGCAACTAACAGGAAATAAATGTAAGAAGTGATAAATGCTTAAACAAATGCTAGCAGGATACGATGAAATTGTCTATATGTTTGATATCTAATAATAGATATCAGTATAAAGAAAAGATGCGTTTGGGTTTAATATATAAATAAATGTTTACGGATATTAGTTCTGGGCATACAAATAATGTGAAATACTCTAAAATTTGAAACCATAATGTGTTTCTGTTCGTATTGATAGCATATGTTAAATAACTAAAGGATGAAAAACTTGTTACATTATAAAATCTATAGTCAAAAACATAAAGAATGGGTTGTTTTAGTACACGGTGCAGGTGGTAGCTCAACCATTTGGTACAAGCAAATTCGAGTATACCGTAAGCATTTTAACGTGTTGGTCGTCGATCTTCGAGGCCATGGTGATTGTGAGATTGAGAACAGTCCAACTAAATATACACTTGAGTTGGTTAGTGAAGATATTTTAAAGGTGCTAGATGCAGTAAAGATTGATAAGGCTCATTTTGTAGGAATTTCACTGGGGACAATGCTGATTCGTCAATTAGCTGAAACAAACCCTGAAAGGTTCCATTCGATGGTACTAGCAGGCGCTGTTATACGTATAACGCCAAGGCTGCACTTTTTACTTGGTATCGCTAATATGTTTAAAAAAATAATCCCGTTTATGTGGTTATATAAACTATTCGCCTGGATTTTAATGCCGAGAAAAACCCATGAAACTTCACGTCATTTATTTGTTCAAGAGGCGAGAAAAATAAAGCATAGAGAATTTTTGCGCTGGTTATCACTAACTGGTGATATCGCAAGCTATTTATTGAAAATCAATGAAAAAGATACACATATTCCAACATTATATATTATGGGAGATGAGGATTATGTGTTTTTAGAACCAGTGAAGCGATTAGTAAAAAAACAATCATCAAGTCAGTTAGTCATATTAAAGGATAGCGGTCATGTATGTAATATAGATCAAGCTGCCCAATTCAATGAGATATCCTTACAATTTTTATTGTCACATTGAAACAAATAGGAATAGTTGATGATAGGTTAGCGATTGGTATATATGATCGATTAACAAATTCATTTACTAAAAGAATCTTAATCCTTTTAAATCGGTTAGTAAACCTTTTAGAGTGATGTCGTAATCTCTCTGGAAGGTTTTTTATTTTGGACTGTGAATTGGTGTGATAAAAGAATATAGTCCACTCTAAATTCATTTTAATGCTAGTACTTGTTTTGTGTATATTAAGTATCAACCATATTATTTAGCATAGCTTATTATATAAACCAATCAATAAGTTTTTTATTCCAGTATTGAGGGAAAAGAGAGATAGATAGAGATGGGGGTATATAGAATGTCTAAGATAGAAATCCCAGAACTTCAAGTGGAACAATCCTACCTACAGTTCATCTTTCCATTTCAAATAAAGGACTCACGGAGTGAAGATTTGGTTCAGCAGTTAATAAAAGAGCAGTGGGAGTTTTTTGATTTAAGAGATACAAGTCAGGAATGCAAATTTTATGGAGATATACGAGTATCTCATGAACGCATGGAGAAATTTTTTCTGCCTAATATGGAGCCCATTTTATTTCCTCCAACTATAAAGAATAAAAATGCATTTCGTCGCTTTAGTAAAATTATCAATCAAAAGGGCTCTTTACAATCCAAGTATTTAGAAACTGACTTTCATTTAATATCTTTTGATATCTTTGTTTGTCCATATAATATTGGCATTATGAATATGCGCGTTAATTTGCCTGATCATATGAGCTATAATGATGTCCTTCATTTTATAGACCTATTCAGACAACTAGACAAACCTCATGATATAGTTATTAGGTTAGATGGAAAAGAATATTCTGAAACAAAAGGAATTATTTTCAATAAATTTTGTCCATGGCTGGAGGATCATTTATCCAAGAAAGAGCATACAACCTATTTTGGCAGTTTACCATTTTTTATAGAAGAACGGATGCAAGTATACTACTATTTAGCTTTTGAAAAGAATACCATCCTTGATGAAATTTCTTTATACAGAGCGGCTTTAATTAAAGGTTATGATAAGGAAGGACATCCATATGCCGGTGCTAAATCGGAGGCATACATTCATCGCTTTTGTGATCAGCATGTATATGATCGATGGGGTGATTCATCCTATTATATAATCAGCAATTATGCGTTTGTTTGTCTATCGAATGAATGTGAAGAGAATAGTAGATTTATTGCTGAGCGTATGTATGGAGAAAATTTTTATACAAATATTTTATTTTTTTTTAATCGACTGCTCTTATTAGCATTATCCTATGAGAATTCCCAGCTGAGAGTGGACGATAAAAAAGGTTCTATTGAAAAGCTTATTATCCGAATTACGAATTTTTCTGCACAATTTTATCAGCCTGAAGTACATAGCCGGATTTTTGGGAAAGAAATCTATACAAAAATGAAAGAAATTTTTCATATGGATGAGCTGTATAATCATGTGAATGGAACACTTGGCAATCTCTATAAAAACCACGAAAAGCTAACAGGGAAACGACATGAATATTTACTTACGTTTTTAACTACATATACGGTTATTTCGGGAATTTACGGCATGAATCTGGTCATTGAACAGGATTGGAAGGGGAATATTAACTGGTCCCAGGCTGCTTCCTATTCCTTCTTTGAATATATTGCTTTATTTGTAGCATTATCCGGAATTGCGTTGGGTGGAGTGTTAGGAATCGTAACAGTCTATAAATGGATAAAGGAAAAAATAAAATCAAAGAATGATTGAGCAGGGGAATGGCAGATGATTGTAGAACCTAACAAACAAAGCAATTATAAGGATGTGTTAGTTTGAAAAAAAGTCTAAGCTTCATTTTATGTATCCTCCTGTTGGCAGCATGCGGGCAAGAATCCAGTCCAAACAAAGGAAGTGATGATAAACCAGTGAATGTAGATAAGAATACAAATCGTGTCAATGATGCAAGTTTAACGTCAAGCTTAGTCCAAAAGAACAAAGCTGAAAATGATTACTTGTTCGTATATACAGTTGAAAACGAGACAGAGAAACCGATTAAATTAACGTTTAATAGCGGCCAAACCTTTGATTATATTTTAAAGGATCAAGCAGGAAAAACGATCATCCAGTATTCAGAAGGAAAATCCTTCATACAGGTTATTACTGAAAAAGAACTGGTTAAAGGAGCACAATTAACGCATGATATCCATTTGAAAGACCTTGAACCTGGAGAATACACTCTAGAAGCATGGTTAACAGCCAAAGGGATGAAGGATGACTCCAGGAAAATAATTAAGTTCAAAGTAGATTAATGAAGAGAGGGTACCAATTTATGTTATCTTGGAATACCCAACCTACAAATCTATGTAAATAAATAGCCCAACCGTATTATATGATATGGCTGGGCTATTTTAAATGATTTGTTCCTAAGGTTAATAGATTTAACCTATCTTATTAAACTAACGGGGCAGTCACATTTATTTTTTTGTCATGTTTCTATCTTCTTCTTAGCAAAACGTTTTCTTGGCTTAGATACTTTAGGTATATATATAGCCTTATTATTTATCACATCTTTAAACCCATTTAACATCATTTGAGCGGATAAGATTGTCAAACCTAGAAAAAGAATTGGCACAAGCGTTAACCAAGGATCTGTTATCATATTCGCATAATATTTACCAATCAAGCCTGACCATTCATATGAAATAGAATAAGTATTCCCTTCGGAGTCCATATAAGTACCGCCAAAGAAAATTTTCAGCACTCCTAGATGAGCTAATACCACTAATACTTGTATGTATTGCTGAATCAAAATAATAAAGAGGTTTTCTTTTAAATGAGGAATAATATGTTTTCTTAATTTATGTAGATTGCTTCCACCTAATACCATAGCTGCTTCCATAAATTCTTCATTAAAAAGTTTTTTGATTTCATTAGCTTGATAGATGGCCAGTGTGGGTACCGCATAAAAAGTTAAAATACCAATTTCGAACATTGCTCTTTGCCAAAATGGATATTCAGAACCTAATGAACCAAAGACCAATACGCTAAATAAAACAAAATTGGCCACTAATGTTAAAGGAATTACTGTGATAGGATCAAATATCTTTTCAAACCAACGGATATATTTTCTGAAATAAACTCCTACTATCGCACCGAATATTATCGAAAATAATACACGCAGGAATGCAATGAGAAGAGCGATTCCTATCGTAAACTTTGCTCCGTGTATAAGCATATGTAATAAATCTCTACCTCCTGAATCAGAACCAGCTATAAACCAATGTGTAAACGGCTGGTATGGGGGAGTATCTACTATATTTGCTTGATTGTCCATATACATAGGCACTGTTCTAATTTGACTGTCGTTAAATATGGTATTAGTCAAACTCGAAACTAATAAAATAGCTACAAAAGAGAATCCAATCATAAAAGTTTTGTTTTTTAGTAAGAGTTTAATCATTGGCTTCTCCTCTTACAATCGGAGGGATTAACCAATCGCATATGCGATAAATAAGATATACCGGTAAATATATCATCAATATACCTACCACAAATATTTCTGCTGATTTATGGCTATATATAAAATACATAATCCCTGTCATATTAAACATATATTCTAATATGATTAAATTGGATATGACAAACCAAATCGCTGTTTTAGAATAATGGTATAAACTGAATAATACATTTTTAAATATATGAATATTGAATATGTAAAGTGATGTCATTCCCTTAGAAACCGCATATTCTACATATAACTTTCCTTCTTCTTTCTCGAATTGTTGTATTAAAAATTTGGTCAATAGCAAAGTTAAAGGTAAACAAAGACATACGATTGGTAGAAAGAATGCCCGATCATCACCAGCGGAAGCAACATTATATATGAGTGTACCTGTATTTTTGTAAATCACAATAGCAAGAAATTGAAGTACGATTATATAAAATATATCTGGCAGGGACTCAATAATCGTTAGAAACCACATGATCTTACTTTTTACTGATTGAAAAACTAATAGGATTAGGTAAGTTAATAAGAATGCAAGTATGGTTGAAATTAAAAGTGATGCAACGATCAGTAGGACTGATTCTTTATAATGGTAGAATATTTGTGGAAAAACTGGCCTTTGGAGGCCCATCCCGTAAGTGATATCCAGAGGGTGTAATAAAGATAGAAAAGTGTTTCTGATTTCTACTATGAAAGCAAAAAAATTAACAGATATATTTCTGAAGAGTGTTGGCAATGCGCTAACGCAGATAATAACAAAAATGGCTATAAGCACTTCTGTTATCATTACTGCGGTTTTTTTAAAAATTATAATAAAACCATCTCCTTTACTTCTCCTAATTTTTGGATATAATTTCATCATAATTATATCTATCTTTTTTGTCTATCATTTATTTGTTCGTTTCCAGAATACAAAGCTTTAAGTCTATTTACACGAATATATGGATATTTAATAAAAGGAAGTTTGTTGAAATAACGGAGAGGAAGTGATTAATATTAAAAGGTTTCTGTCCATATTTTTGGTTATATTTCTTGTAACTTTAGTCAGTTGTTCACCAGAAAAAGAAACCGAAAATAATAAACCAAAAGAAACCGTAATGAATCAAGAATGGCAAGTTCGTAATGAATATAAAAAAGATGGCAGGATTATATTAACGGTAAATCCAGAACCCAATCTAATAGCAGGTAAACCATTTGGATATGTATTCCAGTTCACTGCCCCTTTTAAAACCTTTGAGGGTAAAGAATTAGTTATATATGCCTATCATAAAGAAACAGAAGAGAAGATAACGGCTCTAAATCCAATAAAGATAAAAGAGCCATCGCCAGGTTATTCTACTTTAGAACGTTTTACAGTTAATTTTGAAGTTCCTCAAAGTGGGTTATGGCGTTATGAAGTTAAATTAGACAATAATTTTTATGCAGACGTTGTTTTTTCAATTAAGGATAAATAATGTTATAGAGCTGACATTGGTATTGATTCAAAAAAATCAATGCCTTATTTCGATGAATTTCTTATAAAGGTAAGGGCAGGTCGGCATAAGAAAGCAGGACTTCTATTGTATCTGTCGAATAAATTTAATTTATATGTCGAGAAAAGGAATGGTCTATATGAAGTTAATTAAACAATTTATATTAAAACGTCCTGCTGAAAAAAGGCTTACTTATTTTTATGCTATGGTTGTTACGGATGAACAGGTGTGGCTGCTTCGTGATAAAAATAATGGCGACTTATTACTATTAGAAGATGAAGGAGAATATCATTTTTTGCTTCCAGTTTGGCCAAGCCGAAGTTTTGCTGAAATAGAGGCTGCTAAAATAGATCATCATTCATACGAAGCTTTTAACGTTCCATTAACTGAATTTTTAGATGATACACTTGTTGATATTGAAAATGACCGTGGTATTGCAGTGATTTTTCCTAACGGGAAAGATTCGACCATTCAAACACGTGACGAAATTAGGGAAATGATTCGTAATCTATAGAATAGGATTTTCCTACTGGCATGTAGTAGGTTAGTTGAATAATAAATGGATTTAATTTGTACAGTGAAAGGGGAATAGGATTGTGATTTTTATTATAGTGATTTTATTTGTCTTTCTCTTTGACTTTGTAAAACTGAGAAAGCAAAATGAAATAATAATTGCACAAAATGAAAAAGTTATTGCCTTATTGGAGTAAATTGAAAATAAGTAGCATATATTTTACGGCTTACGGAGGGATATAATTGGGGTTTTATAGGTCAATAATAAATAATTGCACTTCCTGCAAAATATTACAATTAAAGAATGCAACAATCTGATCTATTTACTAAAATGAAGGTGTTTAACTAACATTCAAATAAAAGAGGATACCTAGCCTCTATAAAAGATTAGGTATCCTCTATTTCTGCACACTCATATACATATAAGAGAAGTTATGCCCGTTTCTCAAATAATTGTACAAGTTCTATAATGACTTCGGTGGCTTTTTCCATACTTTCTACAGCTACATATTCATATTTTCCGTGGAAATTTTCTCCTCCGGCAAAGATGTTGGGAGTAGGTAGGCCCATATAGGATAGTTGGGAACCATCTGTACCGCCGCGAATCGGTTTAACGATTGGTTTAATCCCCAAGTTTTCCATGGCTTGATGTGCGACATCCACTATTTCTTTTACAGGTTCAATTTTTTCTCCCATATTATAATATTGATCATTCATATCTAATAGTATATTCTCTTCTCCATATTTAGCCTGGTATTTTGCGACAAGGTCTTTCATTGTCGCTTTTTTGGCTTCAAATTTTTCACGGTCATGGTCACGGATAATATAAGAAGCATGAGTACGTTCCACATCACCGGTTAACGATAGGAGATGATAGAAGCCTTCGTAGCCTTCTGTATATTCGGGTGATTCTTCTTTTGGAAGCTCATCGTTGAAACTCATGGCAATCTTTAAGGAGTTGACCATTTTATTTTTAGCAGATCCAGGGTGGACATTTGTTCCTTTAAAAGTCAATTTTGCCCCAGCGGCATTAAAGCTTTCAAATTCAAGTTCACCAAGGGGACCTCCATCAAGTGTGTAAGCAAAGTCAGCATTAAAACGCCCCACATCAAACTTATGAGGACCTCTGCCAATTTCTTCATCCGGTGTAAAAGCGACACGAAGTTTACCGTGCTTAATTTCCGGATGTTTAATTAGGTAATCCATTGCCGTTACGATTTCAGCGATGCCCGCTTTATCATCAGCACCAAGCAGAGTAGTGCCGTCAGTGGTGATAAGTGTTTTACCTATATACTCTTTTAGCTCAGGGAAGTCTTTCGGTGATAGGATGACATTAAGATTTTTATTAAGCGTGATATCACCGCCATCATAATTCTCTACGATTTGTGGCTTTACATTCTTACCTGTAAAATCGGTAGCCGTATCGACATGAGCAAGGAAGCCGATTGTTGGTACTTCTTTATCTGTATTCGCGGGAAGGGTGGCAAATAAATAGCCATTTTCATCAAGTGTTATTTCTTCCAATCCAATTGTCTGCAATTCATCTTTCAGAAGATTTAAGAGGTCAAATTGCTTCTCTGTAGAAGGGCATGTTTGACTGTTTTCATCGGATTGGGTATCAATTTTTACATATGTAAGAAAGCGTTCAACTAATTTTTGATTCATCAGATTCATCTCCTTCTGTATTCCTATTATAACGAAAGTTTTATTGATCAACAAAAAGTTATTCGAATTTTCTTTAGGTTAATATTTCCGTACTGAGGTAATTTTATTTATTTCGGGTATTCTTATATAATGGGGATGAAAGAAAGAAGGGATCGATACAACCATGTTTACTATTGGAAGCCGCACAGTTAAGACAGCGATTGGAGCGATGATTGCCTTAGTTATTGCTCAAGTTTTATCATTGGAAAATACAGCAACCGCTGCAGTCATCACCTTATTAAGTGTTCAGAGTACACAACGCAGAAGTATCCAGATTGCCTGGCAACGGTTTGCAGCTTGTATCCTTGGAATATTATTGGCTGTATTGATATTTGAAGGATGTGCTTATACAGCTGTTGCGGTAGGCTTATTATTATTTATTTATATACCAGTCATGGCTAGGCTGGGTCTTCAGGATGGTATTGTACCTGGTTTTGTTATTGTCATGCAATTATACATATCACAAAATATTACGTATGAGCTTATTTTAAACCAAATCTGCATCGTATCAATTGGGATTCTGGTAGCTCTTTTGTTCAACTTATATATGCCAAGTGTTGAAGGTGAGATTAAGAAGATTTTAAAGGAGCTAGAAGGAAATTTCAAAGTGATTTTCCTACAATTTGGTCAGTTTATTCGAAAAAAAGAACGTGTATGGAATGATGAGTATATTATTAAAACAAAGAAGTTAATCGAAATGGGTATGGAATTAGCTAAGAGAAGTGAGGAAAATTCCTTTTTTAAAAGAGACTCCTATTATTTGCAATACTTCACAAAAGTGCATCAGCAATTCCAAATCGTTGAACGAATGGTTCCCTTAATCATCAATCTGCCAACAACATTTGAGCAGAATGAAATGGTAGCTGACTTTGTAGATGATTTAGGTGCAAATATAGAAGACCGGAATCGTCTATTATTAAAATTACAGGATCTGAGAGGTAAGTTTGAGAATATGGATTTACCAAAAACAAGGGAAGAGTTTGAAACCCGTGCTGCCCTGTTAATCTTGATTAATAAAATTGAGCAATTTATCGAAATCCAATCGTAGTAAAGAGAAACGTGCTGTTTTCAAAACAGTTCGTTTTTTTGTATGGAAGAAAGGTATGGAGTCTATAATATTGCTGCTTCTGGCCGTAAGCTTTCACAGTATTCATGCAGCACTTTCCATCCATCTATATATCTTTTAAATCGCTGTACAAACAGCTTAACAACCTCTTTCTTTTCACCGTCCATTTCAAATGTTACCCAAAATAAAACAATCACTTCATCCTCAGAAGCGGGAGTAGTATGTAGAGTAGTAAAATTCCATTTTGGGTTATGCCCGCAATATTGCTCAAAAGCTTCTGCCCATCCTAGGCAAGCCTCCTTATATCCCCAATCTGAAACGATACCATCCGCATTAGCCCAACGAACGGATAAATCGGGAGAAAGCTTGGAAATCATCAATTCAGTATTACAGCTATTCCATATAGACTGAAATTCAAGAAAGAAGGACTTAAAATCTTCAATAAGTAATGACTGATTCAAATTGGAACCTCCTCGTTAAAGTAAAGATGGATCTTCTTTAATACTATTCTACACAATGGATATATTTCCCTTTTGGCAAGTGGAGAAACTATCTTGTATGAGAACAATTTATTATCCATTTTGAAAGCATGTGTTTAACAATGCAAAAGCGCATCCATTCTGCTAAAAGAACACAAAAGTACAATATAGATCATGCTTTGCTCTTTTTCAACAAATATATGGTGTACTGAACTAATTCGTGTCAAAAAGGAGCGAACGATTCATTCGCTCTATAGATGGTAATTAATTGAAAATGGAAAATAGATGGAATATACTGAAAGCGTTCACAAAATGATGGATATAAATGGAGGGAATTAAATGACCACTACTATAAGCCCCAATATTAGCCCGAAATTAGCAGAGTTTCTAAAAGGTACAAAACAGTTGTATATGAATGGTGAATTCGTAGACTCAGTATCTGGTAGAACGTTCGAAACAATGAATCCTGCTACTGGTGAAGTTTTGGCTGTGATTTCAGAAGCGCAATCTGAAGATATTGATTTAGCTGTCAAAGCGGCACGTAAAGCATTTGATCAAGGACCGTGGAGAACGATGAACGCTGCAGAACGCAGTCGTTTAATATACAAATTGGCAGATTTAATGGAAGAAAACAAGCTTGAGTTGGCTCAGCTGGAAACGTTGGATAACGGAAAGCCTTTCCGTGAAACATCTAATGCAGATATTCCATTAGCCATTGAACACTTCCGCTATTTTGCTGGTTGGTCGACTAAAATCATGGGACAAACCATCCCTGTAGCCGGTAATTTTTTTAATTATACAAAACATGAACCAGTTGGAGTGGTTGGGCAAATTATCCCATGGAATTTCCCATTATTAATGGCTGCCTGGAAACTGGGAGCGGCACTTGCTACCGGATGTACAATCGTATTAAAACCAGCAGAAAATACACCTCTTTCTGCATTATACCTGGCACAACTGATTAGTGAAGCTGGATTCCCGGATGGAGTAGTCAATATTGTCCCAGGATATGGTCCGTCTGCAGGACAACCATTGGTCGATCATCCAATGGTCGATAAGATTGCATTTACGGGTTCGACTAAAGTTGGTAAACAAATCATGAAATCAGCTGCTGATACGCTGAAACGCGTAACATTGGAACTTGGAGGAAAATCGCCGAATATCATTCTTCCGGATGCAGATTTATCAAAGGCTGTTCCAGGTGCACTAATGGGTATTATGTTCAATCAAGGGCAAGTTTGCTGTGCAGGCAGCCGCTTATATGTTCAAAAGAAAATGTATGATAATGTCGTCTCTGATTTAATAACTTGTGCCAAGGATATTAAACAGGGTAATGGGTTAGAAGAAGATACAACGATGGGTCCGCTTATTTCCGCTCAGCAGCAGTCCAGGGTTAAAGGATATATTGACCAAGGTGTTGAAGAAGGAGCCGAAGTGTTAATTGGGGGCGATATTCCATTTGACAAAGGCTATTTTGTATCGCCGACCGTGTTTGCAGATGTAAACCATAGCATGACAATAGCAAAAGAAGAAATATTTGGACCTGTTGTAGCGGCCATGCCATTTGATGATATTGATGATCTTATACAAAAAGCCAATGACAGCAACTATGGGTTAGCAGCAGGTGTATGGACGCAGGACTTGAAAAAGGCTCATCATATCGCTCATAAATTACAAGCGGGCACAGTATGGGTAAATACCTATAATACATTTGATGCGGCTTCTCCTTTTGGAGGGTATAAACAATCCGGTATTGGTCGTGAAATGGGAAGCTATGCACTCGATAACTACACAGAAGTGAAGAGTGTTTGGATTAATATGGACTAAGAATTATAAAGAGTGATTTTTATAGAATGCAGTGTGGTTATGGATGGTAATCACACTGTTTTTTTATTATGTTTATTCAGTAAGATAAGAACATAAATAGACCCCATAAAAGTCAGAGAAATGTCTGTCTTTTATGGGGTAATTTTATTTACTAAGGGCTTAGCTTTTCTTTAAAGAAGGCTCAGCTTGAATTTTTGGAAGGTCTTTTGGTTCTTCCTGTTTGAAGATACTTTGTAAAACGAATGTCTGGATGATCAAGAAGATTCCGCTTGTTATCCAATAGAGCGGAAGAGCAGCCGGTGCTGAAAAAGAAATGAACATAATCATCATAGGTGACAAGAGTCCCATAAGCTTCATTTGGTTCTGCTGTTCAGACTGCATTTGGCTTGAGCTGACTTTGAATTGGAGATAGTAAATCAACCCGGCTATTAACGCCATAATGATGTTCGCCTCACCAAGACTAAACCAAAGGAAGTCATGAGTTGCAATTGTATGTGAGTCCCTAATGGCATAATAGAACCCCATTAATATTGGCATTTGAATCAGCATTGGTAAGCACCCGATATTGAGGGGATTTACGCCATGCTTCTGATATAGCTGCATCATTTCCTGCTGAATTTCTGCTTTTTTCGCTGCATCAGTTGTTTGTTTTAATTTTTCTTGGATAGCTTCCATCTCAGGCTTTAAGACTTCCATTTTCCGTTTCATATCAGCTTGAGTTTTATACTGTTTAACAGTCAACGGCATGAGCAATAATTTAATCAGCAACGTAGCCAAAATAATCGCGAGCCCATAATTCCCCTGAAATAATTCTGCATTGAATTCCAAGAAGGCTAATAAGGGGGAGACAATAAAGTGTTGGAAAAAACCGTCTCCGTTAGAATTGGCTGAACATCCACTCAACAACATTCCTGCGAATAAAATACCTATTAATTTTTTCAATCCATTTCCTCCGATCATGTATTTATTTATACGATGGGATGGAAATGGCTGATTCTTTATCTCCGGGATTTACCTTAATGCGAAATAAAGTAAAAAAGCGTTGAATATGGCGTTTATCTATAATTGGCTGTTTCTTATTACTTTTTAAAATCGGTTGATTCGTTCCTTCTTCATAGTGATTACTGAAAAGAACTTTATTTTGCTTATGTACTATGAATAGGGCGGCTAACGGAAAGACAACCGAGAATAAAAAGGCAATTATTAATGTCTGTTGTATGACATCATAATCATATTCAATTAATAATCCAATCATGGCTGGCAACTCTCCGTTTAAGTTTTTAAATTAGAAGTGATTTGTTATGGATACTATACCATTAAATGAATGCCAAGGATAGAAGAAGTATTCCTATTAAGTTAGGAGAGAAGATTAAGAAGATGGAAATAGAGTTTTAGCTGAGAAGTGAAACAGTGAATATTTTTTCCTATATAAACAAAGGTGTTAGCAACCTTGTATAAACTTTTTTATGATTAAATTGCAAAATCAAAAAAACTTCATAAAAGGTTTAAACAGTATTTTTATCGAATAAATATAGGTGCTATAAAAAGAGTCAGTATTCGAAGGGAAATTTCTTTATGTTGATTAGAATTAAAGGAGGGGGAGATAGATTTGGAAATAGACATATCAGGTGCAGGACTAAGTTTTGGGCTATTTTGTATTGGAGCTGGATTAGCTTTAATGGGGCATTACATAGGTAAAGGACTGACAAATTTTGGTCAGTCTAAAAAGGTAATTGATTATAATGTGTTTTTAAAAGAGGGTGACCTAGCCTATGTTTTTAACTTAAATAGGAATGAAATAAAGGCTTTATTGACTGAATATCAGGATGTCCCTAAGCTGGTGTTAAACGGGACTACCTATTATCCTAAAAATCAATTAATCGAATGGATTTCATCCAAGAATTTTAGCAATGATAAACGGACGGTTTAAGTAAAAAAGAAAAAACGGCTGGTTTTCCAGTCGTTTTTTCTGTTATTTATAAGCGAATAGACTCTATCCTATAAAAATACTTATATAGAAAGTAAGCATCACACCGTTATGATGGTTACCTCAATATTTCCTCGTGTTGCTTTAGAGTAAGGGCAAACCTGGTGGGCCATATCAGCATATTTTTTAACTTCTTCTTTATCCAATCCAGGAATAGAGACATCTAAACGGACAGCGAGTTTAAATCCGTCATCTTCTTCATCCTTACCGATCGTAACATTAGACGTAACTGTTGTATCAACTTTTTTTCGATCCTTACGTAATA